>NZ_NEVB01000259.1:0-18125 GCF_002259925.1 Aeromonas sp. A35_P
CAAAGAGATGTTCTCCCGCCAACTCGCCCAGCAGCTGGGTCTGATGGAGGTACAAGCCCCCATCCTGAGCCGGGTCGGTGATGGCACTCAAGACAACCTCTCTGGCCACGAGAATGCGGTGCAGGTCAAGGTGAAGACCCTGCCGCAGCACAGCTACGAAGTGGTGCACTCACTGGCCAAATGGAAGCGCCAGACCCTGGGCCGCTTTGGCTTCGGTCCGGGCGAAGGCATCTACACCCACATGAAGGCACTGCGTCCGGACGAGGATCGCCTCACCCCCATCCACTCCGTCTACGTGGATCAGTGGGACTGGGAGAAGGTGATGCCGAGCGAGCGCCGCGATCTGGCCTACCTGCAGGAGACGGTGCGCGGCATCTGGGCCGCCATCAAGGCCACCGAGCGCGCGGTCTGTGCCGAGCATGAGCTGACCCCCTTCCTGCCGGCCGAAATCCAGTTCGTGCACAGCGAAGAGCTGCTGACCCGCTACCCGGACCTCGACGCCAAGGGGCGCGAGCGCGCCATCGCCAAGGAGCTGGGTGCCGTGTTCCTGATCGGTATCGGCGGTGCCCTCTCCCACGGTGAGCGCCACGACGTACGCGCCCCGGACTACGACGACTGGAGCAGCCACAGCGAGCTGGGCCTGGCAGGGCTGAACGGCGATATCCTGGTGTGGAACCCGGTGCTGCAGGACAGCTTCGAGATCTCCTCCATGGGGATCCGGGTCGACGCCGAGGCGCTGCGCCGCCAGCTCGCCATCACAGGTGACGAGGATCGCCTGCAGTACGACTGGCACCAGGATCTGCTGGCAGCCCGGATGCCGCAAACCATCGGCGGCGGCATCGGCCAATCCCGTCTGGCCATGCTGCTGCTGCAAAAAGAGCACATCGGCCAGGTCCAGGTCGGCGTCTGGCCGGCCGAGATGAAGGCCGCCGTGCAGGGCATGCTGTAACGAATGAAGGCCAGGCCGGCGCGATCGCCGCCGGCATGGCAACAAGCAAGTGGCCGTCGGGGTTGAGCGAGCGCATCCCCGGCAGGCTGTAAGCGGCAAGACCGGCAGCGGCCTTGCTTCGCCATCGGGGGCTTGCCCCTGCGACCCGCTCAACCCACGTCAGGTCGCTTCACTACATTCCTCCCGGCAATCTTCGGATTGCCGTTTTTTTTTTACGCCGAAAACCGGTATTCGAAACCGGCTCCGATCTGGCACTGGCGCGGCAGATCCGCTTTCCTGCTGCCGGTGCAGTGGCAGGCAAACAGCTTCTCCACCGCCTCCTCCTGCAGATAGGCGCCGAGCGCCGCCGCCCGCTGCGGACCGGAAAACTTCAGGTGCAGGCCGCCGATGACGGCGTGGATCCGCTCATCGCCACACACCTCCCTGGCCCGTTCGATGATGTTCTCGGGCCCGGCGTGACCACAGCCGATAAAGACGATGAGCCCCTGTTCACTCTTGTAGACCAGCGCCGAGTCGTCGCTGATAAGGTCTTTCTCCACCCGCCCACCCCGCATGATGTAGCCAAGCAGCGAGGGGGCGGCCCGCTCGCGCCGCGCAATGCTGCCTAGGAACACCAGACGCTCCGAGAGCCACACCGGCTCGGCCGAGCAGTGGGGGAGCAAGCCTCTGGCCGCCAGCGACTCCCGTTCCAGCCCTCCCGACAGGCGATAGAGGTTGCGCCGCCAGAAGGGAAGCGGCAGGAAGTAGCCCCGCTCGCAGAACACGTCCGGACAGGCGATGAGAGGAATGGGAGTCGGATAGACGGGCAGCGAGCCTATCCCGCCCACATGGTCGTAGTGACCGTGAGAGAGCACCACATGGGTGAGCGAGGCGAGATCGACCCCCATCACGGCGGCGTTGTGGCGCAGCGCCCGGCCACGGCCGCTGTCAAACAGCACCCTGAGGCCGTCGCACTCCAGCAGCAACGACAGCCCCTTCTCGGGCAGACAGCCAGGCAGATGGACATCGTCATCCACCAGTACGGAAAAGGTGAGCATTCAATTACCCCTCAAAAAAAACGCAGGCTCGGGGCCTGCGTTTTTATCAGCGATCCAGTTATTGGGTCATGGTCAGGCCGTTGCTGTCGGCCCCCAGCACCAGTTTCTTGCCCGGAACGATGCGGCCGGAGAGCAGCGCCTGCGCCAGCGGGTTCTCCACCTTGTGCTGGATCGCCCGCTTGAGGGGACGCGCCCCGTAGACGGGGTCGAACCCGGCGTGGACCAGCTTGTTCAGCAGTGCTTCGCTCACCTCCACCTCGTAACCCTGGGCCTCCAACCGGCTCATCAGGCTCTTGAGCTGGATGCGGGCGATGGACTTGATGTGCTCCTCGCCGAGCGGGTGGAACACCACTGTCTCGTCGATCCGGTTGATGAACTCCGGCCGGAAACTGCGGGCCAGCACCTCCATCAACATGGCCTTCATCTCGTCGTAATCCTTCTCGGAGTGGTGCTCCTGAATGAGATCCGATCCCAGGTTGGAGGTCATGATGACCACGGTGTTGCGGAAGTCCACGGTGCGACCCTGACCATCGGTCAGGCGGCCGTCATCCAGCACCTGCAGCAGGATGTTGAACACATCGGGGTGGGCCTTCTCCACCTCGTCCAGCAGGATCACCGAATAGGGGCGACGGCGCACCGCCTCGGTCAGATAACCGCCTTCTTCATAACCCACGTAGCCGGGAGGCGCCCCCACCAGACGGGCCACGCTGTGTTTCTCCATGAACTCGGACATGTCGATCCGCACCATGGCGTCCTGGGTATCGAACAGGAACTCGGCCAGCGCCTTGCACAGCTCGGTCTTGCCCACCCCGGTGGGCCCGAGGAACAGGAAAGAACCGATGGGGCGGTTCGGGTCCGAGAGACCTGCGCGGGAGCGGCGAATGGCGTTGGAGACCGCCTCGACCGCCTCCTCCTGGCCGATCACCCGGCTATGCAGCTGATCTTCCATCCGCAGCAGCTTCTCGCGCTCCCCTTCCAGCATGCGGGCCACCGGGATACCGGTCCAGCGCGCCAGCACGTCTGCGATCTCCACGTCGGTGACCCGGTTGCGCAGCAGGCTGGTCTCCTGCATCTCGGCCTGGGTGGCGAGATCCAGCTGTTTCTCCAGCTCCGGAATGCGGCCGTACTGCAGCTCGGACATGCGGCCCAAGTCCCCTGCGCGGCGAGCCACGTCGAGATCCTGACGGGCCTGCTCCAGCGCCGCCTTGATGTGCTGGGTGCCGGCGAGGGCGGCCTTCTCGGCCTTCCACACCTCTTCCAGCTCGTTGTATTCCCGATCTTTTTCACCTATCTCCTGGTTGATGAGCTCGAGCCGTTTGCGGCTGGCGTCGTCATCCTCCTTCATCAGCGCCTGCTGTTCGAGTTTCAGCTGGATGATGCGCCGCTCGAGCCGGTCGAGGGACTCGGGCTTGGAGTCGATCTGCAGCCGGATGCTGGCCGCCGCCTCGTCGATGAGGTCGATGGCCTTGTCCGGCAGCTGACGATCCGCGATGTAGCGGTGCGACAGCTGTGCCGCCGCCACGATGGCGGGGTCGGTGATCTGCACGTGGTGGTGCAGCTCGTAGCGCTCCTTCAGGCCGCGCAGGATGGCGATGGTATCCTCCACGCTCGGCTCTTCCACCAGCACCTTCTGGAAGCGGCGCTCCAACGCGGCATCCTTCTCGATGAACTGGCGATATTCATCGAGCGTGGTAGCCCCGACACAGTGCAGTTCGCCCCGCGCCAGCGCCGGTTTGAGCATATTGCCCGCGTCCATGGCGCCTTCACCCTTGCCGGCGCCGACCATGGTGTGCAGCTCGTCGATGAAGAGAATGACGTTGCCCTCCTCCTTGGCCAGATCGTTCAGCACCGCCTTGAGCCGTTCCTCGAACTCGCCGCGATACTTGGCACCGGCCACCAGGGCCCCCATGTCCAAGGAGAGCACCCGCTTGTTCTTGAGCCCCTCCGGCACCTCGCCGTTGATGATGCGCTGGGCCAGCCCCTCGACGATGGCAGTCTTGCCGACACCGGGAGCCCCGATCAGCACCGGGTTGTTCTTGGTGCGGCGTTGCAGCACCTGGATGGTGCGGCGAATTTCGTCATCCCGGCCGATCACCGGGTCGAGCTTGCCGATCTCGGCCCGCTCGGTCAGATCGATGGTGTACTTCTCCAGCGCCTGACGATTCTCCTCGGCGTTGGCATCCTCCACCTTCTTGCCGCCACGCACCTTGTCGATGGCCGCTTCGAGTTTCTCCTTGGTCAGCCCCTGGGCACGCAGCAGTTCGCCCAGCGTCCCCTTCTCGTCGAGGGCCGCCAGCACGAACAGTTCGGAGGAGATGAACTGATCCTTGCGCTGCTGGGCCAGCTTGTCGCAGACGTTGAGCAACCGGCCGAGGCCGTTGGAGAGCTGCACGTCCCCCTCCACGCCGCTGACACGCGGCAGGCGGTCGAGTTCTTCACCCAGACGCGAACGCAGGGCATTGATGTCCAGCCCGGTCAGGGTCAGCAACGGGCGAATGGAGCCGCCATCCTGGTTGACCAGGGCGGTCATCAGGTGAACGGGTTCGATGAATTGGTGGTCACGACCCAGCGCAAGAGACTGGGCATCGGAAATAGCAATCTGGAATTTGCTGGTCAGGCGATCGAGGCGCATTGCACTCCCCCTTCAAACAGGCAGACGCCGCTTGCGCGGCAAACAACATAACTTTCTGAGATGAAAGATGAGGCCCGTACGGACTATTTCAAGGGGCGGGGCTGGTTATTTTTTCTGCAGATGCTGGCGTGAGGGGATCACGGCCCCTTGGCAAACAAGGGGCCGCTCAGTGTTTATTCGGCCAGCCAGATGATGGAGGCCATACGGCCGGTCTGGCCGTCGCGACGATAAGAGTAGAACTGCTCGCTGTCGCTGAAGGTACAGTAGTCACCGCCATAGACGGCGGTGACGCCGGTGCGGGCGAGGCGCAGGCGGGCCAGCTGGTAAATGTCCGCCAGCCACTTGCCCTCGTTGGGCGAAGGCACAAACGCTGCCTCTGCTGCAGCCTGCTCCGCCATAAAGGCCTCGCGCACCTCGCCACCCACTTCAAACGCAGTGGGGCCGATGGCCGGACCGAGCCAGGCCAGGATCTCGCCCGGCTCGCAGCCCATGGCGGCGATGCTCGCCTCCAGCACGCCCCCCTGCAGCCCGCGCCAGCCGGCGTGAGCGGCAGCCACCACGGTGCCGGCCCGATCGCTGAACAGCACAGGCAGGCAGTCGGCGGTCATCACGATGCAGGCCTGACCCGCGTCTCGGGCGCAGGCGGCATCCGCATCCGGTGCGCAGCCATAGTCGCTGCTGACGGGATGCACCGCGGTGCCGTGCACCTGATTGAGCCAGTTGAGAGTGCCGGGGATGGAGGCCGCCTGCTGCAGCCGGGCCCGGTTGGTCTCGACCCTGGCCGGTTCGTCCCCCACGTGGGCCCCCAGGTTGAGGCCGGCAAAGACCCCCTCGCTGACGCCGCCGTCACGGGTGGTCGACAGGGCTCTGACTTTGGCCGGGGCCGGCCAGTCGGGTTCGATCCATTTCATCTGTGGCTCCTTTCGTTCATATGAAAACGGGGCCCCTTGGCTGCAACCAGTCAAGGGGCCCCGTTTCGAATCATGCAGGGCAGGTTACGGCAGGAGTCGTCGCAGAGCCGCCCTTTTCATCAGTTCCAGACCAGATCGTCCGGATTGGCCAGGGTATCAGCCCGCAGTACTTCCATCAGATCCAGCATGTCCTGCGGCGTGGGCGAGTGCCATTGCATCACCTCACCGGTGATGGGGTGCGCCAGCTGCAGCATGGTGGCGTGCAGCGCCTGGCGATGGAAGTTGCGCAGGGCCTCGGTCAGCTCGGGGATGGCGTTGCGCAGCGGACGCAGACGACCGCCGTAGGCCGGATCACCCACCAGCGGGTGCTTGATGTAGGCCATGTGCACACGGATCTGGTGGGTACGACCGGTTTCCAGCCGCAGCCGCAGCCGGGTGTGGCCGCGGAACTTCTCGTGCACCCGGTAGTGGGTCACGGAAGGACGGCCATTGGGCACAACGGCCATGTGGGTACGCTGGGTCGGGTGACGGCCGATGGGGGCATCGACGGTGCCGCCGGCAGTCATGTGACCGATGGCGATCGCTTCGTACTCACGGGTGATCTGGCGCGCCTGCAGCGCCTCCACCAGATGGGTCTGGGCCGGCACTGTCTTGGCGACCACCATCAGACCTGTTGTGTCTTTATCCAGACGGTGCACGATACCGGCGCGGGGCACTTCGGCGATGTCCGGGTAGCGGTGCAGCAGGGCGTTGAGGATGGTGCCATCGGGCGTACCGGCGCCCGGGTGAACCACCAGACCGGCCGGCTTGTCGATCACCAGAATGTGTTCATCTTCGTAAACGATGTTGAGCTCGATATCCTGCGCATCGAAGCGGGTGTCATCTTCCAGCTCGACATCCACATGCACCTTCTGCCCGGCCAGCACCTTCTCGCGCGGGGTATTGGCAACCTGACCATCCAGGGTCACTCTGTCCTGTAAAATCCACTCCTTGATGCGGGTGCGGGAGTAGTCTGGAAACAATTCGGCCAGGGCCTGGTCGAGTCGCTGCCCGAATTGGTGATCCTGGAATTCGCCTGTCAGTTCAATATGCTGGCTCATGTATGGTCTCTTGAGCGGGGGGTATCAATTCGAAATAATCCGGGTATTCTAGCTTTTCTTTTAGCCAAGCATAACGGATACTTTGCCAATTTCGTGGAAATGGACCGGATGTTGTTGATAGGAAAGAAGTCTCACCTGCTGATGTCACTCGCCTTGGTCGCTACCTTGATCACAGGCTGTTCCAGCACCAAACCCAAGGTACCGGACGAACCGCCGGAGACCCTGTACCAGAAAGCACGCGTCAAGCTGGATGCCGGTAACTACCTGAATGCTATCGAGTTACTGGAAGCGCTGGATTCTCGCTATCCTTTCGGCGCCTACTCCAACCAGGTTCAGCTCGACCTCATTTACGCCTACTACAAGCAGGATGACACTGCCCAAGCGATCGCCAATATCGACCGTTTTATCCGCCTCAACCCGGCGCATAAAAATATCGATTACGTCTTCTACATGCGCGGTCTGACCAACATGGCCGGCGATTACAACTTCTTCCAGGACTTCCTGGGCATAGATCGGGACGACAAAGACCCCTCCTATGCCCGTCAGGCCTTCCAGGATTTCAAGACCCTGTTGCAGAACTACCCCAACAGCGTCTACGCCGCCGATGCCCGTGCCCGCATGATCGGTCTGAAGAACCGGCTCGCCCGCTACGACCTGAGCGTGGCCGAGTACTATGTGAAGCGTGATGCGCTGATCGCCGCCGCCAACCGCGCCAAGCTGATCGTCGAGACCTATCCCGACACGGCCGAAACCGAGAAGGCGCTGGAGATCATGATCAACTCCTACGACACCCTGAAGATGCCGACCCTGGCCCAGCACGCCCGCGAAGTGCTGGCCAAGAACTACCCGGACAATCGTCTCGGTCGCAGCTGATCGCTTGCCGCACAATGAAAAACCGGAGCCTTGGCTCCGGTTTTTTTATGGGCGCTGTTCATGAACGACATGCCCCTTCACCCCGTGCCGGCGGCATGGGGAAAGACGGCGCACATCAGCCACGCCGTCATGCCTTGTATTACTTGGCAACGTTGCCCGCCACGTTGAGCACATCCCAGGTGCGGGAGAAGGGCGGCGCGTAGGCAAAGTCCAGCATGCCGAGCTGCTCCGTGGTCACCCCCATGGTGATGGCGACCGCCAGCGCATCGATGCGGTGCACCGCCCCCTTGCGCCCGAGGATCTGACCACCCAGCAGCCGCTTGCTGCCCGCCTCGTAGACCAGCTTGACGTGGATGTCGGACTGACCTGGGCAGTAGTTGGTGTGGCACTTGTCCTTGATCACCACGGTGCGATAGTCGATCCCTATCGCCTTGGCTTCCTGCTCGGAGAGGCCGGTACGGCCCGCCTCCAGCC
Source organism: Aeromonas sp. A35_P (assembly GCF_002259925.1). NCBI lineage: Bacteria > Pseudomonadati > Pseudomonadota > Gammaproteobacteria > Aeromonadales > Aeromonadaceae > Aeromonas > Aeromonas sp. A35_P. The sequence continues at coordinate 7,977 of NZ_NEVB01000259.1, forward strand.
CCAGCACCTTGAGCGCGGCAGAGCCGAGGGTGCCCGGGAATTCCTGCTCGGCGCCCGCCAGGTTCTCGCCCACCATGCGCCCCAGCTTGTTGGCGATGGTGGCGAGCGGCACATAGACCTGCTGCTGCTTCACGCCGTGCCAGACGCTGGCACAGTCGCCGGCCGACCAGACATTGGCCAGCGAGCTGCGCCCCTGCCGGTCCACCTTGATGGCGCCATTGCCGAGCCGCTCGATGCCCGTATCGGCCAGAAACTCGGTATTGGGTTTGACCCCGGTGCAGACCACCACGATGTCGGCCTCGAACTCGCCATGGCTGGTGCGCACGCCGGTCACCCGGCCATCTCCCAGCAGGGCTTCAACTCGCTCGCCAAGATGGAGAGAGACTCCCTGCTCGCGCAGCTCGGTCTCGATATGCTGGGTGATTTCACTGTCGAACGCCTCCGGGATGACCCGCTCCGCCAGCTCGATCAGGCGCACCTCCTTGCCCTGATGGACCAGCGCCTCGACCACCTCCAGCCCGATAAAGCCGGAACCGATCACAACAGCACGGGTGTTGGCCTTTTCCTGCACGGCGGCCTTGAGGGCCAGCCCGTCGGCCATGCGGCGCAGGCCGAATACCCCTTCCTGCTGCAGGCCCGGGATGGGCGGCATCACTTCGCGGGCGCCGGTGGCGATCATCAGCCGATCGTAGCGATCGGTGAAGGTGTCGCCCTGGTGCTCGACCTTCAGCGCCTGGGTGGCGGCATCCAGGCTCAACACCCGGTGGCCGGTCTTGACCTCGATCCCCTTGGCGGCGAACTGCGCCGGGGTGAACTCGGCCATGTAGCCGGGCTCCTGAAACTCGTCGCCGACGAAATAGGGCAGACCGCAGGCACCGAAGGAGATCACCTCGGACGCCTCATACACCACGATCTCAGCCTCTTTGGCCAGTCGGCGCGCCTTGGCGGCCGCACTCATGCCGGCGGCTTCGCCACCGATGATCACGATTCTCATACTTGCTCCTGTCAATGACGCAGGGAGGGCATGCCCTCCCTGTGGTTGATGGCGGAAGGGATCCCCTCCCGCGGCGGATCAGATGGTGGACTCTTCGCCGTCCAGACAGACTTCCTGCTCGCTGTTGAACACCGCCATGTCGGTCTCCCCCAGCAGACGGCTGGTGACGGTACCGGCAGTGATGGAGCCGGAGACGTTCAGCGCGGTACGACCCATGTCGATCAACGGCTCGATGGAGATGAGCAGACCGGCCAGCGCCACTGGGAAGTCCAGCGCGGAGAGCACGATCAGCGCGGCAAAAGTGGCGCCGCCACCAATGCCGGCCACCCCGAAGGAGCTGACGGTGATGATGGCGATCAGGGTCATGATGAAGCCCGGATCCATGGGGTTGACCCCCACGGTCGGCGCAATCATGACCGCCAGCATGGCCGGATAGATGCCGGCGCAGCCGTTCTGGCCGATGGTCGAACCGAACGAGGCGGCGAAGTTGGCGATCCCCTCAGGAATGCCGAGCGCCTTGGTCTGGGTCTGCACGTTCATCGGGATGGAACCCGCGCTGGTCCGGGAGGTGAAGGCAAAGGCCAGCACCGGCATGATCTTCTTCAGGAAGCGGGCCGGGTTGATGCCCACCAGCGCCACCAGCAGCAGGTGCACGGCGAACATGATGGCGATGGCACCGTAGGAGGCCAGCACGAAGTTGAGCAGGTTGATGATGTCGGCGTAGTTGGAGCCGGACACCACCTTGGTCATCAGCGCCAGCACGCCGTAGGGGGTGAGGCGCAGCACCAGGGTCACCATCCGCATCACGATGACGTGGGCCACCTGCATGAAGTGGCCGAAACTCGCGAAGATCTCCGGCTTCTTGCGGGCGATGCCGGTGGCGGAGAGGCCGATGAAGATGGAGAAGATCACCACGGCGATGGTGGAGGTCTTGCGCGCCCCCGTCATGTCGAGGAAGGGGTTGGCCGGGATGAACTCCAGCACCATCTTGGCAAAGGACATGCTCTCGACGCTGCCGAGGGTGGTCTGCAAGGCCGCCCCGCGGGCGGTTTCGGCGGCGCCTGCGGTGAGCCCCTCGGCGGTCAGGCCGAATAGGTTGGACATCAGGATGCCCGCCCCGGCGGCGATCATGGTGGTGAAGATCAGCACCCCTATGGTCATGGCGCTGATCTTGCCGAGGGCGGTGCCACCGTTGAGCTTGAGGATGGCCCCAATGATGGAGACCATGATGAGCGGAATGATGATCATCTGCAGCAGCTTCACATAGCCGCTACCGACGATGTCCAGGTAGTCGCCGGTCTGCACCAGCACGTCGGAACCGGCCCCGTAGAGCAGCTGCAGGGCGGCGCCGAACAGGATGCCCAGCCCCAGCCCCGAGAAGACCCGGCGGGTGAAGCTGACGTGGGTCTGCTGCAACCGATAGAGAAACAGCAGCAACATGGCCAGGATGGCCAGATTACCTATAACGCTAAGAGTCATGACGATATTCCCCAAAATGATCGGGCCAGGCCCGAAGTGTGCGGACGAGTGCCCAGTGCGCACTCCTCCCTGAAACCTGCCGCGTCGTGGCGGCGCGCCCCCCGGTGTGGCCGGGGTGGCGTCAACAGGCAGAAAAACGGAGGGTGGCCTGCGCCACCCTCTTGCATCACTCGGCCTTGCCTTGTTGCTTGGCCCGCATGATGTTGATGATCTCGATATCGGTATCCAGCATCCCCTGCTTGGAGAGGCGGCCCAGGTTGGCGATGGTCTGATCCACGTCGTCGGAGACAATGCCTTCACTCTGGGGGACCCGCAGATTGTTGATGGCCATCAGCGAGGATTTCACCGCTGCCGAGGTGGAGGTAGAGACCTTCATGGAACAGGCGCTGCCGGCACCGTCGCAGATGATACCGGAAACGTCGCCAATCATGTTGTTGATGCAGTGACTAATTTGCTCGAACTGACCACCCAGCAGCCAGGTGATGGCGGCCCCCGCCCCCATGGCGGCGGTGCTGGCGGCACAGAGGGCCGACAGCTTGTTCTGGTAGGTCTTGATGTAGATGGCGACCAGGTGGCTCATCACCAGCGCCCGGGTCAGCTGCTCGTCGCTCGCCCTGAGGAAGCGGGCGGCGGCGACCACCGGCATGGTGGCGGCAATGCCCTGGTTGCCGGAGCCTGAATTGGACATGGCGGGCAGCATGGCGCCATCCATCCGCGCGTCGGAGGCGGCGGAAGAGAGGCGCATGGCCAGAGTCATCAGGTCATCGGAGAGCAGCTTGCGCTCCACCTGCTCAGTGAGGATCTTGCCGATGCGCAGGCCATACCCCTGCAACCCTTCGTCCGCCAGCGCCTGGTTCATGGTGGCCGCCTCGCGGATGAAGTCGATCTCGGCCAGCGGCACCTGCAGGGCGAACTCGACAATCTCGCGCAGGGTCATGGCGGGCTTGCTGGCAGGGGCGGCCTGGATCTGCACGCCGGGGGCGCTGTCCTGCGCCATCAGCACCTCGCCATCGCGCTCCATCAGGATGATGCGGGTGTGGTCGGTACAGATCACCACCCGGGCGCTGTGGCCCTCCACCTCCGCAAGCACCTCGGCATAGAGCACGTCCGGCACGTCCTTCACGTCCACCTTGATGGCGGGCAGCAGCGCCTTGGCGGCTTCGACCTGATCCGGCGTGAGGGTCTTGAGCACCTCCAGCCCGGCATCCGGGTTGCCGCCGGTGATACCGACGGCGGCAGCCACCGGCAGCCCTATCATGCCGGTGCCCGGCACCCCGACCCCCATGCCGTTCTTGAACAGGTTGCCGCTGACCCAGACGCTGACGCGGGTCGGCACCTGCCCCAGCAGCTTGCGGCAGTTGGCCGCCGCCAGCGCCACCGACATAGGCTCGGTGCAGCCAAGGGCCGGCACCACTTCACGCTTGAGCAGGGTAATAAAGTCGGTCCATTGTGCGTTCATTGCGATGTGTCTCATGTTCATGGTGCCCGCATGGGGGCGTGTATTGTGCTGTCCGGCCCGCCGTGCAACGGCGGAGCGACATATAACCAGTATGGCGGGAGATGCCGGTCTGGCGGCAACCGAATGAGGGCCGCGCCTATGATCGGGGCCGCTGCGACGCTGGGCAATCCGATCAACTTTTGGTAACTCTAAAGCAATAGGACTCAAATAAAATTGAGCCGACTCGCTTTTTGCGCAGGCATTATGCCCCACTGGCGATGAAGTGCCACAAAATGTGAACAGGCGCACAACAGGGCGATAGCGGCCCGGTACCGCCGGTTCAAGAGGGGGTCAGAGCCCGTAGCGGGTCAGCAGGGCCTGATACTCGGGGGTCTGCTTGAAGGCCTTGAGGGCGAGGGAGAACTGATAGGCCAGCCGTTCGTTGCCGGGCCTGTGGGTAAAGGCGAGAAAGTTGCGGTTGCTCTCGGTCACCATCTTTTCGCTGTGACCGACCTGATCCTGCAGCCCCTGCCCCTTGAGCAGGTAACGGCCCACTATCTGGTTCATCACCACCGCATCCAGCCGACCCGCCATCATCAGGTGCAGCTGCTTGATCATGTTGCTCTCCCCGGTCATGGGCACCCGGGTGAACAGGGCCGAGGTCAGGAAGGGTTCGCCATAGGCGTAATCGGCCTGGGTGCCGATACGCAGCCCCTTGAGGCTCTCCAGGCTCTGATAGTCGACAGGTTTGCTGAAGGGGAAGAAGATCACTTCGCCGCTCTGGGAGAGGGGTTCATCCGGATAATGCAGCCACTCTAGCCGGCGCTCCTCGAAGAAGACGTCGACCACGGCATCGCCGCGCTGGAACCTGGCCTCCTGCAGCACCCGCTTCCAGGGCAACACCTTGACCGTGGTCTGGTAGCCCATCCGTTTGAGCACGGTGCGGGCCAGCTCAAGATCGGCACCGCCCAGACTGCCGTCGTCGAGGCGCATCACATAGGGCGGCCACAGTTCAGTGAGCAGGGTCAGGGTCGGCGGCTCGGCGGCCTGCACCAGGCTCCCCCACCAGAGACAAAACAGGATCCATCCTTTCCGCCACACCATGCCGCGCTCTCCCTCTGTGCATTGGCTGAGGATATACCAAAAAGTAAGTAATAAAAAAGGAGGCCGCAGCCTCCTTTTTGCTTTCCTCTCCAGCGCTTACAGCGCTTTCAGGATGGCCTCGACGCTGGCCTTGGCATCGCCGAACAGCATCTGGGTGTTCTCTTTGAAGAACAGCGGGTTCTGCACACCGGCATAGCCAGTGTTCATGGAACGCTTGAAGCCGATGACGTTCTGCGCCTTCCACACTTCCAGCACCGGCATGCCGGCGATGGGGCTGCCCGGATCTTCCATGGCAGCCGGGTTGACGGTGTCGTTGGCACCGATCACCAGCACGGTGTCGGTATCGCTGAAGTCTTCGTTGATTTCGTCCATTTCCAGCACGATGTCGTACGGGACTTTCGCTTCCGCCAGCAGCACGTTCATGTGGCCAGGCAGACGACCGGCAACCGGGTGGATACCGAAGCGCACCTTGACGCCGCGGTCACGCAGCTTCTGGGTGATTTCGGCAACCGGATACTGGGCCTGCGCCACCGCCATGCCGTAGCCCGGGGTGATGATGACGGAGCTGGAGTTTTTCAGCAGCTCGGCCACGTCTTCGGCGCTGGTCTCGCGGTATTCGCCCATCTCCTGGTCGGCCGTGGAGGCCACACCGTCGGAGCCGAAGCCACCGGCGATCACGGAGATGAAGGAGCGGTTCATCGCTTTACACATGATGTAGGACAGGATCGCACCGGAAGAACCCACCAGGGCACCGGTGACGATCAGCAGGTCGTTGGAGAGCATGAAGCCCGCCGCTGCCGCCGCCCAACCGGAGTAGGAGTTCAGCATGGAGACCACCACCGGCATGTCGGCGCCGCCGATGGAGGCAACCAGGTGCCAGCCGAAGGCGAAGGCGATCAGGGTCATCACCAGCAGGGCGAAGGTGGAGCCACCGGCGTTGACGAAGTGGATCATCAGCGCGATGGAGACCACCACGGCCAGCAGGTTCAGCTTGTGGCGGTGCGGCAGCATCAGCGGCTTGGAAGAGATCAGGCCACGCAGCTTGCCGAACGCCACCACGGAACCGGTGAAGGTCACCGCACCAATGAAGACGCCCAGGAACACTTCCACCAGGTGGATGTTCAGCATGGCGCCGGTCAGGTGCTCGACCTGGGCGACGCTGTTGGCCTGTTCGAAGGCGGCGCGGGCCGCGGCCAGAGTGGCATCCAGGTTGGAACCGACGGAGACCACCACTTCAGCCGGAGCAGACGGGTGCAGGTCGATGAAGCTGTTGAAGCCCACCAGCACGGCCGCCATACCCACGAAACTGTGCAGCACGGCCACCAGCTCGGGCATTTCGGTCATCTCGACCTTGAGCGCCAGACGCACGCCGATGGCACCGCCGATCACCATGGCCAGGATGATCCAGTGAACGCCACTGGTTTCCGGGTTGAATACGGTGGCGAGCAGGGCGATGGCCATACCCGCGATACCGAACAGGTTGCCATGTTTGGCCGTCTCTTGCTTCGACAGTCCCGCGAGACTGAGGATGAAGAGCACGGCGGCAACGATATAGGATGCTGTTACCAGTCTTTGAGACACGTTAAACCCCCTTAATCTTTACGGAACATCTTCAGCATGCGCTGAGTGACGGTGAAGCCGCCGAAGATGTTGATACTGGCAATCAGCACGGCGATGAAGGCCAATGCGGTGACCAGGGTCGACCCTTGCCCAATCTGCAGCAGGGCACCGACCACGATAATGCCGGAGATGGCATTGGTGACCGACATCAGCGGCGTGTGCAGGGCGTGAGAGACGTTCCACACCACGTAGTAACCGACCACACAGGCCAGGATGAATACGGTGAAGTGAGAGAGGAACGCGGCAGGCGCCACGGCAGCCACCCAGCCGAAGGCGGCGATGCCGAGGGCACCGAACACGAACTTCTTGTTGGAGGGTTTGGCCTCTTCTTTCTTGGCAGCCGGTTTGGCGGCGGCCGGCTTCTGCGGGGCGGCAGAGACGGAGATGGCGGGCGGCGGGAAGGTCACTTCACCGGCCTGGATCACCGTCATGTTGCGCTGCACCACGTCTTCGAAGTCGATGGCGACGTTGCCGTCCTTCTCCTTGCACATCAGCTTCATCAGGTTGACCAGGTTGGTACCGTAGAGCTGGGAGGATTGGGCAGGCAGACGACCCGGCAGATCGGTGTAACCGATCACCTTGACGCCGTTGTCGGTGACATGCAGTTCACCCGATACCGTGTATTCGCAGTTGCCGCCAGCCTGGGCAGCCATGTCCACGATGACGGAACCCGGCTTCATGCTGTCCACCATCTCTTTGGTGATCAGCTTGGGTGCCGGCTTGCCCGGGATCAGGGCGGTGGTGATGATGATGTCCACTTCCTTGGCCTGCTGGGCAAACAGCGCCATCTCGGCCGCGATGAACTCTTCGCTCATCACCTTGGCATAACCATCGGAGGAGGAACCATCCTCGCCGCCGAAGTCGAGCTTGAGGAATTCACCACCCATGGACTCGATCTGCTCGGCCACTTCCAGACGGGTATCGAACGCACGCACGATGGCACCGAGGGAACCGGCAGTACCGATGGCGGCCAGACCGGCGACGCCGGCACCGATCACCAGTACCTTGGCGGGCGGCACTTTACCGGCAGCGGTGATCTGGCCGGTGAAGAAGCGACCAAACTGGTGCGCGGCTTCAACGACGGCGCGATAGCCACCGATGTTGGCCATGGAGGAGAGGGCATCGAGGGACTGGGCACGGGAGATCCGCGGCACCATGTCCATCGCCATCACATTGATGTTGCGCTCGGACAGCTTTTTGACCAGCTCAGGGTTCTGGGCGGGCCAGATGAAGCTCACCAGAGTGGCACCATCTTTAATTTGTGCGATCTCGGCATCGGTCGGCGCATTGACCTTGAAGATGAGGTCGGCTTGCCAGACGCTCGGCACCACGCTGGCACCGGCAGCCTCGAAGGCGGCATCATCGAAGCTGGCCAGCAGGCCGGCACCGGCCTCGATAGCGACCTCGAAGCCGAGCTTTTTCAGCTGCTCAACGGTGGCCGGGGTCGCTGCGACCCGGGTCTCACCGGCGAGACTCTCTCTCGGTATTCCAATCTGCATGACTATTCCCTGATGGTTAATAAACAATCGCTGCCCAGTGTCGCATTTCTGGCGAAACAAGACATGACCAAAGTGCAGGTCACGGGCCCTTTGTTATGAAAATCAGTAGGCTTTACCTCAACCTCCTGTCATGGTCAGGCCCCCGCTTTTCAGGCGCGAAGGTGATTAGTATCAAATTTTGGAGTTTTATTACAACCGCAGTCCCGGCAGCGCGCGTACAGAATTCAGCCCGTCCCGGACCATGATTTAAAAAAACAAACCAAATTAGCGACTTATACCAGTAAAAAGCGCTGGAAAAAGTGATCCAACCAGTCAAAAAAAATGTTTTACCGGCCCTCTATCTTAGCGCTTTTTGTTCTTACGAAATCCGCACGGATCACAGATATCAGGCCGAAAACGAAAAAAGTAACTGTTTTGTAACAGACAAGGGGCCGTCTACCCGCCAAATAGGCGGATCCGGCCCCTGTTATTTAATCGTTTCGAAGGTGACTGACCGGTGTGCCCGGCTTACCAGGCCGCCTCATAAATATGCTGGCTCTGCACCAGGTCGATATCGCCGTGCTCGCCGATGGCGGTCATGCCGTGTTCCGCCAGCTTGCCGAGCAGGGTATCAATTCCTGCGTCCGCCACGCCGTAATCCCGCAGCCGGGTCTTGATCCCCATCCGCTCGAAGAAGTCGCGGGTGGCGGCGATGGCGCCGTCGATGCGCTCAGCCTCGCTGCCACTGCGCAGATCCCACACCCGCTCGGCGTATTGCAGCAGCTTGGCGTGTTTCTGCTGGCGCTTGGCCTGCAGCAGGGCCGGCAGCACCACCGCCAGGGTCTGGGCGTGGTCGAGGCCGTGCAGGGCGGTGATCTCGTGGCCCAGCATGTGGGTGGCCCAGTCCTGCGGCACACCGGCTCCGATCAGGCCGTTCAGCGCCAGGGTGGCACTCCACATGATGTTGGCGCGCACCTCGTAGTTTTCCGGTTCCACCAGTGCCTTGGGGCCCTCTTCCAGCAGTGCCTTGGGGCCCTCTTCCAGCAGGGTCAGCAGCAGGCCCTCGGCGAAGCGATCCTGCACCTTGGCGTTGACCGGGTAGGTGAGGTACTGCTCCAGGATGTGCACGAAGGCATCCACCACCCCGTTGGCCACCTGACGGGCCGGCAGGGTGTAGGTGAGCACGGGGTCGAGCACGGCGAAGCGCGGCATCACGAACGGCGAGAAGAAGTGCACCTTGTCGCCGGTGCTGCGCCGGGTCACCACGGCGCCCATGTTCATCTCGGAACCGGTGGCCGGCAGGGTCAGCACGGCGCCGAGCGGGATGGCGGAACGCACTTCGTTGCCCACGGTCTCGAGGATGTGCCAGGGATCCCGGGCTGGATCGTAGTGGGCGGCCGCGGCGATGAACTTGGTGCCGTCCAGCACGGAGCCGCCGCCGACGGCCAGCAGGAAGTCGACCCGCTCGGCTCGGGCCAGCTCGACCGCCCCCATCAGGGTCTCGTAGGTGGGGTTGGGCTCGATGCCGCCGAATTCAAACAGGGTCATGCCGGCCAGTTCGCTGCGGATCTGGGCCAGCAGGCCGCTGCGCACCACGCTGCCGCCACCGTAGGTGATGAGGATGCGGGCGTCGTGTGGCAGTTGGGCACGCAGCTGGGCGACCTGGCCCTTGCCGAACAGGATCTTGGTCGGGGTATGCAGGGTGAAGTTGTTCATCGACATTGCCTTTCCTGATTACCCATGACCCTCAGCCAGCTTCAAGAGCCGATATGGCATCGGAGGGCTTGCCACGACTGCATGCCCCAATTCAACCAACATGCTTTTGAGGTCAAAACGATGATTAAACCGGAAGCAGTATTCAGCAAGATGTCTCGGTAAATGCTTCGCTCCGAGCGTATGGCAACTGCCCCGCAGCGAGTTCTTCACATTCCCTATCATCGTGTTTACCCAGTTGAATGCCGGATGATCCAGCAAGTCAAGGTTGCCCCCGGTGACAACACCCAGGTGCTCACAATTGGCCTCCTTCACCGCCCTGA
>NZ_NEVB01000260.1:0-17891 GCF_002259925.1 Aeromonas sp. A35_P
GTGCCATGGCTGTAGGGCCCGATGGCATCGGGTGCGGCTTCCGCCACTATGATCTTTTTCATATCGCCACTCCTTAAAATGCAATTATTTTTGCAATCAATAGTCTCGTTTCGTTCAACATTATTTGCTTATTAGACATTTCATTCAACCAAAACCTGCAAAAATAGCGATAAATTCGGTAATTGGCGCAAAAGGAAAGCGTGATCTGCCTCCCTATTTAGGTAGATGAGCGATAAAAAGCATTGTTTTGCCGCTTTTCATTCAACTATATTTGCGCCTGATTTTTACCCCTACAAAAACAAGGTATTTTATGGACGCGCACAGTACGACACTCACCCGGCCCGTGATGGGCACGCTGGAATGGAAAGAAGCGGTTCGTTTTGATAGCACCGACTGGGGCTGGGTCATCATGAGCATCGGCATGGCCATCGGGGCGGGAATCGTCTTCCTGCCGGTGCAGGTGGGACTGATGGGGCTGTGGGTGTTTCTGCTGTCGGCGGTGATCGGCTACCCGGCCATGTACATGTTCCAGCGCCTCTTCATCAATACCCTGGCCACCTCGCCCGAGTGCAAGGACTACCCCAGCGTCATCAGCGGCTACCTCGGCAAGAACTGGGGCGTGCTGCTCGGGGCCCTCTACTTCGTGATGCTGGTGATCTGGGTGTTCGTCTACTCCACCGCCATCACCAATGACAGCGCCTCCTTCCTGCAAAGCTTCGGGGTTACCCAGCAACTGCTCTCCGAAAATCCCTTCTACGGGCTGGTGCTGATCTGCGCCCTGGTGGCGCTGGCCTCGCGCGGCGAGAACCTCTTGTTCAAGATCTCCACCTTCATGGTGCTGACCAAGATCAGCGTGGTGGCTGTGCTTGGACTGATGATGGTGGGCAAGTGGGATGCCGCCAACATCACCGCCATGCCGGCCAGCGGTGACTGGCTGAAGGATGCCATCGTCATGCTCCCCTTCACCCTCACCTCCATTCTCTTCATCCAGAGCCTGAGCCCCATGGTGATCTCCTACCGCTCGCGGGAAAAATCCCTGGAAGTGGCCCGCTTCAAGGCGATGCGCGCCATGAACATCGCCTTCGGCATCCTGTTCGTGGTGGTGTTCTTCTACGCCGTCTCCTTCACCCTGGCCATGGGCCACGAGCAGGCGGTCAAGGCCTCCGAGGAGAACATCTCGGCATTGGCCATGGTGGCCCAGGGCATGCCGGGCCAGACCCTCAAGCTGCTGAGCCTCACCCTCAACATCTTCGCGGTGATGACCGCCTACTTCGGTGTCTATCTGGGCTTTCGCGAGGCCTGCCAGGGGCTGGCGATGAACCTGCTGCGCCGGGTGATGCCGGAAGATCGCATCAACAAGGGGCTGGTGGGCAAGGGGATCATGGTGTTCACCGTGCTGCTCTCCTGGGGGGCCATCGTGCTCAACGCCCCGGTGCTGAGCTTCACCTCCATCTGCAGCCCCATCTTCGGCATGGTGGGGTGCCTCATCCCGGCCTATCTGGTCTATCAGGTGCCGGCGCTGCACAAGTACAAGGGGGTTTCCCTCTACATCATCATCGTCACCGGCCTGCTGCTCTGCATCTCGCCCTTCCTCGCCTTCAACTGAGCCGAGACCTTCTCCAATCGACAACGGGCCACCCTGAGGGTGGCCCGCCTGTTTGACCCATTCAGCCCCCTTCCTGAGTGAAAAAGCCAAGAGGATCACAACTTCCACCGCCCTTCCAACCGAGCCTCCCCGGCGAGGAGTAATATCCAGCCATCCCGCTACACGCCCCCCTCGGGGCCCGAGGCTTCATATGAAATGGATATTCATGCCCGCCATCCGGCTCGGCAATCAGCTCTCCTTCAAATACAAGTTTTTGCTCTGGTCCTGCCTGATGCTGCTGCCGCTCGCCTACAGCATGACCAACCTGCTGGGTCGGCTGCAGGACGACAATGCCCAGGCCCGCAAGGAGCTGGCCGGCGTGGTCAAGCTGGCGCCGCTGCCCGCCATCGAGCAGGCCCTGCTGACCCATCGCAACCTGGTCACCCGGCACGGTTATGAGCAAAACCCGGTCGACGAGGAGGAGGTCAAGGCCGCGGCCCGGGCCGTCGATGCGAGCCTGGCCGCCTTTGCCGCCACCAAACAACAAAACCCCACCTTCGATGCCCTCGCCCAGGGCTGGGCCGGCCTGCAAAACGAGGCGCTCGGGCTCGAGGTGGATCAGAGCAACCTGCGCCACGACAAGCTGCTGACCGAGGTGCGCCACCTCTACAAGAGCATTACCGCCGCCAGCAGCCTGGTGCAGGATCCCGCGCTCGGCACCTACTACATGGTGGTGCTCGCCAGCGAGCGGTTGCCGCAGTTGCGCGATCTGCTGGCCCAGGTACGGGATCGCGCCGCCACCATCGCCGACTTCGGCCTGTTTCAGGCGCAAGGCTACAGCGCCCTGCGCTTTCGCCTCGACCTCATCAACGCCACCCTGCAGGAGCTGGAGGCCGACCTGACCCTGCTCTACGAAATGGCACCCGCCTATCGCAACGAGCTGGGCCAGCAGACCGACGCCCTGTTGCAGCAGGCCCATCAGGGGGTCGACACCCTGGAAAACAAGATGATGAAGGATCAGCAGGTGCAGCTCTCCAGCAAGGAGGTGCTGGCGCTGGGGGATGGACTGGATGCCGCCATCACGGCGCTGGCGGGCCAGGTGCGCCAGCGGCTGGAGGCGGATCTGCACCAGCGCATGGCCGCCAACCAGCGCCACTTCTGGTGGGTGACCGGGCCGCTGACCGCCATCCTGCTGGTCTATCTCTACCTGATGATCGGCGCCTATCTCTCCTTGCGCGCCACCGTGGGCCGAGTACGGGAGATCGCCGCCCGGGTCAACGCCCAGGATCTCGGCCAGCAGATCGAAATCGTCGGCCAGGATGAGCAAGCGGCCATCAGCCGGGATTACAACGTGACCCTGCAGACCCTGCGCACCCTGATGCTGCGGGTGCGGGAGAACGGCGTCAGCGTGGTGGAGAGCGCCACCGAAATCGAAGCGCGGACCTGCCGCTCCCAGGAGGTGATTGCCGATCAGCAAGGGGAGACCCACCAGGTGGCTACCGCCATCAAGGAGCTGGCCGCCACCTCCCACGACATGGCAGGCAACGCCCAGCAGGCCGCCCGCATGACCCAGGAGGCGCAGGCCGTGGTGGGTCAGGGCGAGGCGGTGGTCGAGCGTACCATCACCGCCATCGATCATATCAACCGCGAGGTGCTGCGCACCGCCGAGACCATCGGCCAGCTGGAGCAGCAGTGCAGCCAGATTGGTGGCGTCATCGGGGTGATCCGCAGCATCGCCGAGCAGACCAACCTGCTGGCCCTCAATGCCGCCATCGAGGCGGCCCGTGCCGGCGAGCAGGGGCGCGGCTTCGCGGTGGTGGCCGACGAGGTGCGCTCCCTGGCCAACCGCACCCAAGGGGCCACGGTCGAGATCCAGCAGATGATCGAGCAGCTGCAAACCGGCGCCCGCGCCTCGGTCAGCGCCATGTCCGCCGCCAGCCGCGAGGCGCAGGAGGGGGTTGGTCTGGCCCAGGAGGCCCAGCAGGCCTTTGGCGCCATCACAGAGCGGGTGGGCAGCATGGTCGACACCAACTCGGTCATTGCCAGCGCCATCGAGCAGCAGGGGGCCGTGGTCAACGAAATAGAGCGCAACGTGGTGCGCATCTCCGATGGCAGCGACGAGGCGCTGCAGGTGGCCAACGCGGCCCGCGACGCCGCCCGCCAGATCCACCAGCTCACCGAGCAGCTGCGTGCCATGGTGCAAAGCTTCGTGCTCTGAACCGGCGCCCGTCACCCATGCCAGCCCCCTGCCGGGGCTGGTTTTTTTTGCCAATTCAAACGATCGGGCAGCATTGTTTTTCTTGGCGAAAAAAGTATCAACTCCCCATTGTGCGATGAGGATAAAGCGGGGTAATCTGCAGCCACAACAAGATTCGAACGTTACCTTTATTGCCTGCAACAGGCCCGGGGATCAGTTCGACGCCCGAGAGGCAGTTCGACGAGAGTTCGGCGAGAGGAAGCTCGCATCACGACACACCAGTTCAGGCGAGGTATCGCAAATGGCGAAGTACCAGTTTTTCTCTATCCCGGCCTCCAACCGGCAGCAGTACACCTTTATCGACATGGCCTCCCCCACCTTTCTGATTGAGAAAGCCGCGCTGCTGGCGCAGGGGTTCGAGGTAGAAGAGGATATCATTGACGCGGCCAACCCGCGCGAGGCGGTGGAGAAGTACGGCTCCAACTTCCTCTACGTGGCCGACGAGATGGGCAAGTCGGATGCCGGTTACGCCGCGGCCGTCGCCGTGCAGGCGCTCGGCAAGGCACTGCGGGGACAGCGCCAAGAAAGTTGAGTAAAGTGAGCAGATAAACGAAATGCGGCCATCGGCAAGCTGCCGATGGCCGCAGACAATATGGTTCAGTAGCGGGCAAGCTGGCGGAGCATCTCGATCAACTCCTCCTCGCTGCTGGGCTCATAAGCGAGCTGCAGGCTCGGCGCGGCCCCCCCCATCAGCATGTAAACGTGTGTGCTGCAGTGGTCATAGTGATACCACTTACCGTCGATACAGACGTCGGTATAGCATCTCGGGTCCCTTTCAAGTTCCATACATCCATCCTTCTGTTACCTACTACCCACATCCTTTTCGACCGTAAAGTAACCAGGGCGTTACAAACTTGATGCAGATCAAGCCAGGTTGCCGACGCTGCCATTTCTCGGCAAAAGAGCCCCGAAAGGCGCTTCTTCTACCTCATCTACGGTCATATGCTGCTCGTTAAGTTCTCAGTCAGCCACGCCCGCCACAATGTGAGCTGGGGCAGCGGATCCTGCGCAGCCCCTCAGGCACCCTTCACCCCATGGCGGGGCCCGGCGACAGCCAGCGTCTGACGCCACACGACCAGGCCCACAGAGGAGGCAGAGATGAGCCACCCGCACATAGATCTGAACCTGTTTCGCATCTTCGATCGCGTCATCAGCGAGAAAGGGGTATCGGCCGCGGCCGCCAGCCTGGAGATGACCCCGGCCGCCATCAGTCAAGCCATTCGCAGGCTCAGCGACCTCATCGGCGAGCCCCTGTTTCGCCGCGATGGCCGCGGGATCATCCCCACCAGCCGCGCCCTCGCCCTGCACCGGGAGATCCGCACCGCCCTGCATACCATGGAGCGCTCCCTGCTGCTCAATCAGGCGTTCGATCCGCTCACCAGCCAGCGCATCTTTCGCATCGCCAGCCATCCGGATCTCGATATCCTGCTGTTGCCGGCACTGCTCGCCCATCTGGCCAGAGTGGCCCCCCACTGCCGGGTGGAGTCGGTGCCCGGCATGTTTGAAGAGCACTTGCGTCAGCAGGCGCTGCGCCTTCGCAACATCGATCTGGTGCTGGCCAGCACGGCGCTGGAAGAGACCGGTTTTTGCAACGAATCCCTGCTGACTCTGGAGCTCAGGGTGGCCTGCCGTGCCGACCACCCCAGGATCGGCGATCGCCTCGACTTCGAACACTTCTTTGCCGAAGAGCACGTGGTCTGGGATGTGCGCCGCAAGGACGACTGGGTCATCCGCAGCCTCAGCAACCAGGCCCTGCCTCCCCGCAAGATTGCCTATGAGAGCAACGCCCTGCTCACCGCCCTCTCTCTGGTCAGCCAGACCGAGTGGCTCTGCGTGGTCAGCCAGTGGCATGTCGCACAGGTGCGCGACACCCTGCGGCTCAAGGATTTTCCGCTGCCCTGGGCCTCCAGCCACTGCCCCGTCTACATCAGCTGGCATCAGGCGCAGGGCCGGGATCCCGCCCTCCAGTGGTTTATCCGCCAACTGCACCTCATCAGCGCCGGCGTCCCCCTCATTTAACCACCGCTTAACTGTCGTTTATTGCCGGCTGCCATGATTGTTGCGGCCGGCTTGACTACTCTGGTGCCGACCCCGTTGCCGTGCCCTCGGCGCAATGCCGCAACGCCCGCTCAACCAGGCGATGCTGACCATGTTCATGGGACATGTCGTCAGGGGCATCCCTCGCCCCGGGCTTCACGCCGGGTCCGGATCGCGCCTGCCACAACGCACACAACAGCAGTGGCTCGTCGCTCACCATGGCAAGCGGCAAGCCACCAGAGTCCGACTTCCCCTGGCCTGGCCTGCCCAACCACCACAATCTGGAGACAGACAGATGAAGCTCAAGCTTTCCACCCAAACCATTGTCACCCTATGCCTCTGTGGCTCCCTGCTGCAGCCGGCCTGGGCCGTCATCAACCCCAAGCCGGCCAGCGAATTTACCATCCGGGCCAACCAGAATGTGCTGCACACCCTGCCATTCAACGACAAGCAGGATTTCGAGGACGCCAGGCGCGGCTTCATCGCCAAACCGGATACCCTCACCATCAAGGATGAGCAGGGCAACCTGGTGTGGGATCTGGAGCAATACAAGACCTATATCGGCCTGGACAAGATGGCGCCGGACACCGTCAACCCGAGCCTGTGGCGCAATGCCCAGCTGAACATGGAGTACGGGCTGTTCAAGGTGACCGACAAGATTTACCAGATCCGCGGCTTCGATCTCTCCAACATCACCTTCATCCAGGGCGACAAGGGGTGGATCGTCTTCGACCCGCTGATCTCGCCGCAGACCGCCAAGGCGGCCCTCGCCTTCATCAACCAGACCCTGGGTGAGCGGCCGGTCACTGCCGTGGTCTACAGCCACTCCCACGTGGATCACTTCGGCGGGGCCGCCGGTCTGTTCAACTCGCCGGACGAGGTGAAACAGAAGAATATCCCGATCATCGCCCCCGAAGGGTTCACCGAGCATGCAGTCTCGGAAAACGTCATCGCCGGCAATGCCATGGCCCGCCGCGCCGTCTACATGTATGGCGCCCTGCTGCCGCGCAATGCCCAGGGAGGCGTGAACGGTGGTCTGGGGCAGACCGTCTCCGCCGGCGTGCCCTCCCTGCTGCTGCCGACCCGCTTCATCACCAAGACCGGGGAAGAGGTTACCCTGGACGGCGTGCGGATGGTCTTCCAGATGACCCCGGGCACCGAAGCACCGGCCGAGATGAACACCTGGTTCCCGGAGAGCAAGGCGCTCTGGATGGCCGAGAACACCACCAACACCATGCACAACATCCTCACCCTGCGCGGCGCCCAGGTGCGCGATGCCCTCAAGTGGTCCGGCTTCCTCAACGAGACCATCGAGACCTGGGGTGACCAGGCCGAGGTCAAGTTCCAGAGCCACCACTGGCCACGCTGGGGCAATGCCAGCATCGTCGACTACTTCAAGAAGCAGCGGGATCTCTACAAGTACATCCACGACCAGTCGGTGCGGCTGATGAACATGGGCTACACGGGTGAGGAGATTTCAGAGCAGATTGCCCTGCCCCCCGAGCTCAACGACTTCTGGCCGAACCGCGGTTACTACGGCACCCTGCGCCACAACAGCCGGGCCGTCTATCAGCGCTACATGGGCTGGTACTCCGGCAACCCCTCCGATCTGGACAACCTGCCACCCGAGATGGTCGGCCCCAAATACGTCGAGTTCATGGGCGGTGAGCAGGCGCTGCTGAAGAAAGCCAAGGCATCGTTCGACAAGGGGGAATATCGCTGGGTGGCGGAGGTGCTCAAGCACCTGGTGTTCGCCAACCCGAACAACCAGGAGGGCAAGCTGTTGCTGGCCGATGCGCTCGAGCAGCTGGGTTATCAGGCCGAGTCTGGCCCATGGCGCTCCGTCTATCTGCAGGGGGCCTATGAGCTGCGCAACGGCGTGCCCACCACCGGGGCGACCGTCACCGCCTCGCCGGACACCATCCGCGCCATGAGCCCCAGCATGCTGTTCGACTATCTGGCGGTGCGGATCAATCCGGAGAAAGCGGCCGGCAAGAAGATGGTCATCAACATGGACTTCACCGACATCGGGGAGCAACACACCCTGAGCCTGGAGAACGCCGTGCTCAACCACAGCACCCACTATGCCGCCAAGCCGGATGTCACCCTCACCCTGAGCAAGCAGACCCTGGACGACATCCAGCTGGGCCAGGGCACGCTGGAGCAGAAGATCGCCAGCGGCGAGATCAAGGTTCAGGGGAACCCGCAGACCTTCAGCGACTTCGTCGGCCTGCTCGACAAGTTCAACTTCTGGTTCAACATAGTGACCCCATGATGCGACACACCCTGCGCGTGTGCATGACCCTGCTCTGCCTCATCCCCGGGATGGGGCAGACCTGCGGTTATGACGCACTCTACCCCAATCCGTTTGAACAGAGCTGGCCCGGCGCACTCGACGTTGCCATGGCGACTGCGGCAGCGGTCAATGATGAGAGGGTGGCCCGTCTGCCCACCCTCACCGGCGAGGCGGGGTTTGCCCGCAGCCAGGCCTGGCTGCAGACCCTGAAGAGCCGCTTCCAGCAGGCCGGCGTCAGGGGTGGCGTCTCCATCCTGCTGGTCGATTCCGGGCTCTGGTCGAGGCTGCGTGGCAAGGAGTCGCTGCTGCTCCAGCTCCATACTGCCGGCCCGCACCCCAAGGATCGGATGATGCTGCTGAGCGAAGCGGCCCTCGACGCCCTGCTGGCCGGCACCCTCACCATAGAGGAGGCGCTGCGGCTGGACGTGGTTGCCTTGCCGGGCGAGGAGGGCCGGCAGTTGCAGCACGACTTGCACCTGGCTCTGGGCTCATGACCGTTAGATATGAAAAAAGGGAGGCATCTGCCTCCCTTTTCTTTGCTGCCATCGGGGCAACGAACCAGCGCGGGCGCTTATTCGTCTTCCAGGTAGGCGTAGCCTTGCAGACCCAGTTCCAGCTCTTCGAGCAGGGCCTTGCGAGCCGCGTCGTCCAGCGCCGGGTGGGAGACGATCCGCTGATAGTTCTCGCGAATGACGGACGGGTCTATGTTGACGTAACGCAGCAGCTGGTCGACGGTGTCGCCGCGCACCACGTTGCGGATGTCCATCTTGCCTTCCTCGTCCAGCCACACTTCCGCGCAGTGGGTGTCACCGAACAGGTTGTGCAGATCGCCGAGGATCTCCTGATAGGCGCCCACCAGGAAGAAGCCGACATGGCACTCTTCATTTTCACCGTAGACCGGCATCGGCAGGGTGCTTTCCACACCCAGACCGTCGACGTAGTGCTCCACCTGACCGTCGGAGTCACAGGTGATGTCCATCAGGATGCCGCGGCGGGTGAGCGGACGCTCGAGGCCGGAAAGCGGCATCACCGGGAACACCTGACCGATACCCCAGGCATCCGGCAGGGACTGGAACAGGGAGAAGTTGGCAAAGCACTTGTCGGCCAGTTTCTCGGAGAGCTCGTCAGCCAGCGCGCGGTGGTTGCGGTTGACCGGGTTGAGCATCTCTTTGAGCGCCAGACAGGTGTTCTGGTGCAGCATCTCGGCCCAGGCGCGTTGCTCGAGGTTCAAGAGACCCATGGTGTACTGGGTATTGACGTCACCGAGGTCTGCCACCGAGTCGTGGAAGATCTCCAGCAGGGAGGGATCTTCGCCGCGCAGGTCCAGCCAGCCTTTCCACATGTTCTGCAGAATGGTCGGCGCATCTTCGTCCGGCGCGCTGATGTCGTTCATCTCCACCCCTTCGGCACCAATGATGTTGGTAACCAGCACGGCGTGGTGAGCGGTCAGGGCACGGCCGGACTCGCTGATGATGGTCGGGTGCGGCAGGTCGAACTCGCGGCAGACATCGCCGATGCCCCACACCACGTTGTTGGCGTACTCGGAGAGGCTGTAGTTGGCGGAGCAGTGGCTCTGGGAACGGGTTCCCTCGTAGTCCACGCCCAGGCCGCCACCGACGTCAACCACTTCGATGTTGGCACCGAGGCGACGCAGTTCGGCGTAGAAACGGCCGCACTCGCGGATACCGCCCTGGATGTCGCGGATGTTGGCGATCTGGGAACCCAGATGGAAGTGCAGCAGTTGCAGGCAGTCCAGCTTGCCCAAGCCGCGCAGACGCTCGATCAGCGCCAGGATCTGGGAGGCGGACAGACCGAATTTGGACATGGAGCCGCCGCTCGATTCCCACATGCCGGAGCCGGTGGAAGCGAGCTTGGCACGCACCCCGATGTTGGGCTTGATGTTGAGACGAGCTGACTCATCCAGCACCATTTCCAGTTCGGAGGGCTTCTCCACCACGATGTAGACCTTGTGGCCCATCAGGTTGCCCAGGAGGGCGTGGCGGATATATTCGCGGTCTTTGTAACCGTTGCAGACGATCACCGAGCCTTGCTCATGGTGATGGGACAGCACGGCCAGCAGTTCCGGTTTGGAACCAGCTTCCAGGCCAAGCCGGGGCTTGTCGCTGTAGGACTGGCTGATGGTCTCGATGACGCGACGCTGCTGGTTTACCTTGATCGGGTAAACGCACAGGTAGTCCCCTTCATAGCCTGACTTCTCGATGGCCTGACCGAAGGCGTTGAACAGCGCATCGACCCGGCTCTTGAGGATGTCGGGGAAACGCAGCAGTACCGGAGTGGTCAGCCCGGATTGACGCAGTTGTTCGATGGCATCGGAGAGCACGATCTGTGCGTCAGGGCGTGACTTGTCGGGAGCGACGGTCACATGACCGGCGTCATTGATGTTGAAAAAACCCGCACCCCAGTAGGGAACGTTGTAGACCTTCAAGGAGTCCTTGCTGGACCAGTTAGTCATGGGCTATGCCTCGCAAATGAGCGGCCGGTGGCCGCCTTCGTTACCCTCAATCACATCCAGACCATCGATGAGCAGGTGTGGCGCGCCGAGGCGGCCTGCGGGCGAGCAAGGCAAGACGTCCGGCACCGGGCGTTGACGCCGCGGGTTGACCTGAACGTTCACCTGTCGCCACCTCCCTGGTTCATCGCGGCAAGCCTAGGCTGCCTGGTGGATCTTGGGGAAGTAACGAGTCTTGATGTGGGGCTGGTGGCTTTACATCAAGCTCAACGGTATGCGGTGCTGCAACCAGCGCCGCGGTACTTTGATGACAAACGACATCAGCCACGTCGTTCGTTCATCATTCGGCAGCCGTCACGACAGCAGGGGAGGGTTTCAAGGAAGAGATGCGAAGGCGTCAGCACGCAAGCGTGTTGATAGACGACAACAACCACAGCCAGCTCACCGCCAGTGACCGCCCATGACAAGGGAAGATGATGAGCCGATGGCTCACTCGGTCAGCCGGAAAATGAGAGTCCGTTGTTCTCCCTGATACCGGAGCCTAACCGGTATTAAAGAAACCATACCCTAGCAGTGTCTGTCGTTTCTGCGTGCCTCGCCCTATAGGCGTATGATCCTGCGGGAGTCTGGCGGCCTCTGCCTGCTCAGGGTTGCCCTTGGATCGGCGCGGAGTGTACACACTTACCGCCAGCGGTGACAATAAAAAATAGTGTTCAAAAACAGCTTTTCATAAGGCGATCAAATCTTGCTGCCAGCGGGCCTGGCAAGCGGGGGGAGAAGTCCCGCCACGCGCCCTTTTTCACCCTGAAAATAACCCCGTCTGGCCCGTCCTCGCCCCTCCCCCGCCACCAAGGGCATTGACGGAAAACCGAGTCCCATCACAAGCCGCTTAAAAATGCGATTGATGGACCATTTTATGCTGTCATTGATATCAACAACCACAGTCTCAACCACCTTACACCTTTCCAACCCGATCTTCGCCAAAAAATGTGGCAAAAACTGAGCTGACGCAAAAAGCCCCGCCGCCAGATTGGCCACAATGACCTTCCACCCCAGGTTTGAGGCTTGCCAATGGATACCTTGCTTGAGCGTTTTCTGCGTTACGTGACTTTTCATACCCGCTCCGATGCGACCAATCCCGTCTGTCCCAGCAGCGAGGGACAGCTGGTCTTCGCCCGCGCCCTCTGTGACGAAATGACGCAGATGGGGCTGAGCCAGGTCACCCTGGACGAGCACGGCTACCTCACCGCCTGCCTGCCGGGCAACCAGCCGGACGCGCCGGCCATCGGCCTCATCGCCCACATGGATACCGCTGACTACGAGGCCGAGCAGGTGGTGCCCCAGATCATCGAAAACTATCAGGGGGGCGACATCTGCCTGGGCAAGGGTGACGAGGTGCTGGCCATTCGCGACTACCGTTTCCTGAAAAACTACCTGGGACAGGATCTCATCACCACCGATGGCACTACTCTGCTGGGGGCCGATGACAAGGCGGGCATCGCCGAGATCCTCACCGCTATCGACCACCTGCTGGCCCACCCCGAGATCCCCCGCGGCGATGTCTGGGTCGGCTTTACCCCGGACGAGGAGATAGGCCGCGGCGCCGACCGCTTCCCGCTGGACCGCTTCCCGGCCCGCTGGGCCTACACGGTGGACGGCGGCGAGCTCGGTGAGCTCGAATACGAGAACTTCAACGCCGCCAGTGCCACCGTGCGCTTTATCGGCAACAACGTGCACCCCGGCACCGCCAAGGGCAGCATGATCAACAGCCAGACCCTGGCCGCCCGCTTCCATGCCGCCATGCCCGCCGAGCAGACCCCGGAGTGCACCGATGGCTATCAGGGCTTCTTCCACCTGGCCCAGATGAACGGCACAGTGGAGGAGACCTGCCTGCACTACATCATCCGTGACTTCGACGACGAGGGCTTCGCCGCCCGCAAGGCCCAGCTCAAGGAGCGGGTCGCCTCCTTGCAGCTGGAGGCGCCAAAAGTACGCATCGAGCTCACCCTGACCGACAGCTATCGCAACATGCGCAGCCAGATCGAGCCGCACATGCACATAGTCGAGCTGGCAAAGGCCGCCATGCTGGCCGCCGACGTGGCGCCAAAGATAAAACCCATTCGTGGCGGCACCGACGGCGCCCGGCTCTCCTTTATGGGGCTGCCTTGTCCCAACATCTTTACCGGTGGCCACAATTTCCACGGCAAGCACGAATTTATCCCGCTGCAATCCATGGAAAAAGCGGTCGCCACCCTGGTGGAGCTGGTGCGCCTGACTTCGTCCTGGCGCGACTAAACCGGCTATCGTCACCGCCATGACCAAAGCATGACCAAAGAGGGGAGCCGGTTCACCGGCTCCCCTCTTTGCCATCAAACTGTCATCCCGCTGCCATGGGGCGGGAACAAAAGGGCGTCATGCTAGGGCAACGACTCATCGGAGCCCAGCCCATGTTCAGTGTCGATGCCCTGCTACAACAACACCTGCCCCGCCTGTCGGCCAACGACCTGCTGCGCCCCCTGCTCCGACAAGGGCTGCGCTGGCTGCTGCACGAGCAGGCGTTTCAACGCTTCGCCGCATGCCAC
This sequence comes from Aeromonas sp. A35_P, assembly GCF_002259925.1. NCBI lineage: Bacteria > Pseudomonadati > Pseudomonadota > Gammaproteobacteria > Aeromonadales > Aeromonadaceae > Aeromonas > Aeromonas sp. A35_P. The sequence goes on from NZ_NEVB01000260.1 coordinate 13,228, forward strand.
CCCCACCTGCGCGGACTCGACTTCGTCGAGCAGGCGCTGACCGAGCTCGACTTCGACTACCGGGTGAGCGAGGCCCAGCTCGAACACATTCCGGCCAGCGGCCGGGTCATCATAGTCGCCAACCACCCCATCGGCTCCCTCGACGGGCTGGCCCTGCTGCGCCTGCTCGGCCGCATCCGGCCGGACGTCAAGATAGTGGCCAACCAGTTGCTGGCCCAGCTGACGCCGCTGCGCCCCCTGCTGCTGCCGGTGGACAACCTGGGGGGCAAGACCGACAGGCGCGCCATCCTGGCGATGGGGGAACACCTGGCGAGCGAAGGGGCGCTGGTGATCTTTCCCGCCGGCGAGGTGTCGCGTCTCGGCCCCAAGGGGGTCAAGGACGGCCCCTGGCAATCAGGCTTCATCAAGCTGGCCCAGCGCACCCACACCCCGCTGGTGCCGATCCATCTGGACGGGCGCAATGGGCTCTCCTTCTATTTCGCCGCCTGGCTCAACAACGACTGGGCCGGGCTGTTGCTGGTCAAGCAGCTGTTTCGCCAGCAGGGGAAACGCATCGCCATCACCATAGGTGCCCGCATCCCGGTGAGCGGGGTGCAGGAGCTGCCCGCCAAGAGCGCGGCCAGGCTGGTGCGCAGCCACCTCTACCGAGTCGGTCGTGGCAAGCGGGGCTTGCTGGCCACCGAAGCCCCCATCGCCCTGCCGGAGGAGCGCCGTCAGCTCAAGCAGGCCATCGAATCCTGCGAGGCCCTCGGCCACACCCCGGACGGTCAGGGGATCTACCTCTACCGACGCCACGAGCTGAGCCATTCGGTGATCCTGCGCGAGCTGGGGCGCCTGCGAGAGATCGCCTTTCGGGCGGTGGGGGAAGGCTCCGGCAGACGGCGGGATCTCGACGCCTTCGATGATGACTATCACCACCTCATTCTCTGGGATCCGGCCCGGCTCGAGATCATCGGCGCCTACCGTTTCGCGCCGGTGGCCGAACTGCTGGCCAGCAAGGGGCTCGGCGGCCTCTACAGCCACACTCTGTTCGGCTTTGAAGAGAAATTGCTGCCCAGGCTGGAGCTTGCCATCGAGCTTGGCCGCAGCTTCATTCAGCCCGCCTACTGGGGCAAGCGGGGGCTCGATTACCTCTGGTTTGGCATCGGCGCCTATCTGGCCCGCTATCCCGACTACCGCTACCTGTTTGGGCCGGTGTCGCTCTCCGGCAGCCTGCCGGCGGCGGCCAAGGATCTGCTGGTGAGCTTCTATCGCCAGCACTTTGCCCCCGAGCTCACGCTCGCCCCCTCGCGCCGCCCCTACCCGGCCACACCGCCGCTGTTTGCAGGCACGGATTACGGCGCCGATCTCAAGGAGCTCAAGGCTCGCCTCGACAACCTGGGCTGCGCCATTCCCACCCTCTACAAGCAATACTCCGAGCTGTGTGAGCCGGGCGGCGTGCAGTTCATGGATTTCGGCATCGACCCCGACTTCAACCACTGCATCGACGGCCTGGTGTGGGTGGATGTGAGCCGCCTCAAGCCCCACAAGCGGGCCCGCTATATCGGCCTCCCCGCCGAAGATAAGCCGAGCACAGCTGCCGACCGTTGAGCGGGCACAACAACGATAAGAGCAATGAGAGAGGGAGGCCTGCGCCTCCCTCTTTTTGTCATTGATGATGTGGCCTACTCGGCGGCCGGCTTGCGATCGGCATGGCCCAGGTCGCGCTCGGGGGCAATGAGATCGCGTACCCGCTGCTTGATCTCCTTGGCCTCGGGGAAGCCCTCGTCAGCCACTCGATCCCACACCAGCACCCCGTCCACCAGGATGCGAAACTCCCCCTTGCTGGCCGGCACCAGCGCCACCTCCCCCAGCTCGCTGTCGAAGGTGGAGAGCAGCTCCTGGGCCAGCCAGGCGGCGCGCAGCATCCAGCGGCAGAGGGTGCAGTAGCGGATCTCGATGCGGGGTTTGGGGGCGGACAAGGTCGTCTCGCTCATGTGGTCACTCCATCAATGGCGACAAGAAAAAAGAGGCTCACTGGGTGACCCCGTGGAAGTCGGCCAGCCAGTGGCGGGCAATGGTGCGCATGGTCGACTGCGGCAGGTCGAACAGGCCGGGGGCCAGCGGCTGCAACGCCAGCTGGCGCACCCCTTCGATGATCTCCGCCAGCACCAGGTAGACATATTCGCCGATGACGGCGCCGTGGACGAAGTTGACCGCCTCGCCCCGGTTGAGCAGGAAGATGATGCTGCCGTCAGGACGGGTCAGCGCCAGCACGTGGGGGCACACCTCCTCGCTCGGCCAGGGCAGCTGGGCGAGACAGAACGCAAACTCGTCGTCCGCCGAGGTGACCGAAGCGACCATGGTGCCCGGGCGCAGCCGCTGCAGATCCGCCAGGTCCAGCGCGCCGTTGCCGGTGGAGCAGATCACCAGCTCGGCCCGGCTGAGGGCCTCGGCCTTGCCCACCAGCTTGAAGCCATGGGAGAGCGCCTCCACCTGGCGCAGCACGTCGGTCTCCACCAGCTCCAGATGCAGGTTGCGGCACCTGAGCTCGCGGGCGATGCTGCGCCCCACCTTGCCATAGCCGAACAGAGCAGCCTGGCAGACATTGAAGGTGCGGTTGAGGGTGCGGGCCAGGGATTCGGCGGAGTAGACCACGCTCAGGCCGATCTGGATATCCTCAGCCTGCTTGAGAGGGCTGCGCGCCACCGAGATGACCGGAGTGGACAGCACCTCCTGCTCGTAGCGTTGATGGCCGTTCTCGGTCATCTCCACCACCCCGAGGAAACGGGGGCCGAAATACTCGCTGAGGGTGGCCTGGGTTCTGGCGAAATAGCCGCCGATATCGAGAATGATCAGCCGCTCATGGGGTGCCACCAGCGGGGCTATGTGCTCTATCACCCCCTGCGGGGTATTGGTCCACTGGCGGTTGAGGGGCAGCACCGGATAGTGCTGTTGGGCCCAGGTCAGGGTCGGTCCGTGAACTTACTTGGGTTTGGGCAGGATGGCGCCGATCCGCCCGATCTGATCGAGGGCCTGGATAAACTGGGGGCGATCGGGAAGCAGATGGGTAACCAGCAGGATGCAGAGACCGTCGAGGCGTCCCTGCTCGGTGAAATGGCGAAAAAACAGATGCTCAGATCCTTGACTGCGCAACTGTGGCCTCCTTAGCGCGCCGCAAACAAGCAGGCAAACAGAACCCGGTCAGACCGGGTTCTGTGTGTGTCCAGATAATTGAAAATCCTTTTTATCTGAAACCACTATGGGGCTCAATCTTTATCTGTACAGACTATGACGAAGTCGGCAACTTTTGGGTTAATTGCCTGTTTTTTATGCTAAAAATCAGTAAAGAGAGGCCTCTGGCCACACCTTCCACAGACTCAGACCCGCCCCGACGCCCGCCAGCAGGATCAGCAGGGCCCAGCGCTGGAACCAGGGTTTGTTGCGCAGTGCCCACTCCAGCAGCGGCAGCAGCCAGACCGGCAGCAACACCAGCAGCGGCACCTCCACGTATTGCCAGGCGAGCATCTGCATGAACGCCAGCGCCAACCCGAGCGCCGCCGGCGCCACCTGGCTGCCGGCAAAGGTCCCGAGCAGAGCACGGAAACCGGCGAAGGCCGCCAGCGCACCGGCCAGCTGGGCAATCAGCAGGCTGCCATCGATGCCGATCACCAGTGCCAGCCAGATGAAGCCGAGGGCAAAGCCGAGCCCCTCGCGGCTGTCACCGCGCAGTCCGGTCCACCCCAGCCAGGCGATGGCGGGCTCGCTTGCCAGCACAGAGGCCAGCCCCTGCCACCACACCAGCGCCCCGAGCGCGGCAAACAGCGCAAGCGCAGCCCGCTGGTCGGCCAGCTGCGCCGCCAGGGCGGGCACCAGCAGGGTCAACGGCAGCCATTGCCACGCCTTGACCGGCAGCCCGTAGGCACCGCCCAGCAGGCAGCCCACCAGCCAGAGCGCCAGGGCGCCCCACAGGTATCCCAGTCGTGGCCAGCGCCACGACAGCAAAGCGGCCCCCAAAGGAGCCGCCAGGGTTTGAAGCAGGAGTGCCGCGCCCATTACTTGCGCACACCTTCGACAAACAGTGCGATGGTCATCTCGTCCGGAATGTTCGGCACCATGTAGTTCACGCCAAAGTCGCTGCGCTTGATGGTGGTGGTGGCGTTGAAGCCGCTGCGATAGCCACCCCAGGGATCCTTGCCTTCACCGATGTGGACCAGATCGAAGGCCACTTCCTTGGAGACGCCGTGCAGGGTCAGAGTGCCTTTCAGCACGCCCTTATCCTTGGTGCCCTCGTAGCCGGAGCTGACGAAAGTCATCTTGGGATACTGTTTCACGTCCAGGAAATCGGGGCTGCGCAGGTGTTTGTCGCGTGGCTCGTGGTTGGAGTCCACGCTGGCGGCATCGATCTCGAAGCTCGCCTTGGCCGCTGCCGGGTTGGCATCGTCCATGCTGAAGGTGCCGCTGAAGGTGTTGAAACGACCCACCAGCTCGGAGAAGCCGAGGTGTCCCACCTTGAATTGCACCGTGGTATGCGCCGCATCCACATCGTAATCGGCAGCCATCAGGGGCGCCGCCATAAACAGGCAGGAAGCCAGCAGGGCCTTGGTCATTTTCATCCGTTCGTTCCTTCATATTGGGGGTTCACAACAACAGCCAAGATGCTAACCTCCATACCAGATATAGAT
>NZ_NEVB01000261.1:0-17627 GCF_002259925.1 Aeromonas sp. A35_P
ATCTCTTTGCTCGCACCTTCTCTTAAGAAGGGCGCTTCCGCGCCCTTCTATATTAATTACCCTTCCTGATTTTCCCCGGCTACCGGTTCGGCGCCGGCGACGGGTTCAATCTCGATGCGATCTACGCGCTGCAAACCGCGGGGCAGCTTGGCGCCGCGGCGGCCGCGTTCGCCGCGGTAGTAGTCAAGATCTGACGGTTTCAGGGTCAGCTTGCGCTTGCCGGCAAACAGGGTGACCGACTGGCCCTGCGGGATAACGGCGGCCATCACCACAAACTCCTCCCGCGCCTTCACCCGTGCCGAGGGGATGCTGATGAGCTTGTTGCCCTTGCCTTTGCCGAGCACCGGCAGGGTATTGAGCGGGAACAGCAGCATGCGCCCCTCGTTGGAGATGGCCATGCAGAGATCGGTCTCCGGCGCGCCTATCTTCTGGGGTGCCATGACGATGCCCCCTTCCGGTACGGTGAGCAGCGCCTTGCCGTTCTTGTTCTTGCCAATGAGGTCGTCATATTTGCAGACGAAGCCGTAGCCGGCGTCGCTCGCGATCAGGTACGGCTCGCCTTCGTTGCCCATCACCAGATGGCGCACCTCTTCACCAGCGCCCAGCGCGAAGCGACCGGTGAGCGGCTCGCCCTGACTGCGGGCAGACGGCAGGGTGTGCGCCTCCAGCGAGTAGGTTCTCCCCAGGGTAGAGAGGAACACCGCCTGCTGGTTGCTGCGGCCATAAGCGTGGGCGAGGTAGTTGTCCCCCGCCTTGTAGGAGAGGCCCTCCACATCCACGTCGTGGCCCTTGGCGGCGCGCACCCAGCCCTTGTCGGAGAGGATCACGGTGACCGGCTCGCTCGGGGTGAGCTCCTTCTCGGTCAGTGCCACGGCAGTGGCGCGCTCCACCAGCGGGGTGCGGCGATCGTCGCCGTACTTCTCGGCATCCGCCAGGATCTCTTTCTTCAGCAGGGTGCTGAGACGGCGCTCGGAACCCAGGATCAGTTCCAGCTTGTCGCGCTCTTCCGCCAGTTCGTTCTGTTCGGCACGCAGCTTGAACTCTTCGAGCTTGGCCAGGTGGCGCAGTTTGAGCTCGAGGATCGCCTCGGCCTGGGTCTCGCTGATGTTAAAGCGCTCCATCATCACCCGGCCCGGCTCTTCCTCGGTGCGGATGATCTCGATCACCTCGTCGATGTTGAGGTAGGCAATGAGCAAACCTTCGAGGATATGCAGGCGGGCCAGCACCTTGTCGAGACGATATTGCAGGCGGCGGCGCACCGTCTCGCGACGAAAACTCAGCCACTCGGTAAGGATGGTCTTGAGGTCTTTCACCTGGGGCCGGTTGTCCAGACCCAGGATGTTGAGGTTGACCCGGTAGTTCTTCTCCAAGTCCGTGGTGGCGAACAGATGGGCCATCAGCCCCTCCACGTCCACCCGGTTGGAGCGCGGTACGATCACCAGACGGGTCGGGTTTTCGTGGTCCGATTCATCGCGCAGATCGGTGACCATGGGCAGCTTCTTGGCCACCATCTGGGCGGCGATCTGCTCCATGATCTTGGCGCCGGAGGCCTGATGGGGCAGCGCAGTGATGACGATGTCGCCATCTTCTTCGCTCCACACCGCCCGCTGCTTGATGGAGCCCTTGCCGGTCTCGTAGATTTTGCGGATGTCATCGCGGGGCGTGATGATCTCGGCATTGGTCGGGTAATCCGGCCCCTGCACATGGGCCATCAGGGCATCCAGGCCGGCATTGGGATTATCCAGCAGTTCCACACAGGCGTGGGCCACTTCCCGCGCGTTGTGGGGCGGGATATCGGTCGCCATGCCTACCGCAATACCGGTCACCCCGTTGAGCAGGATGTGCGGCAAGCGGGCAGGCAACACCACGGGCTCTTTCATGGTGCCGTCGAAGTTCGGCGTCCACTCCACCGTGCCCTGGCCGAGCTCGGAGAGCAGCAGCTCGGAGAAGCGGGACAGGCGCGCCTCGGTATAACGCATGGCGGCGAAGGATTTGGGATCATCCGGCGCCCCCCAGTTGCCCTGACCGTCCACCAGCGGGTAGCGGTAGGAGAAGGGCTGGGCCATCAGCACCATGGCTTCGTAACAGGCGCTGTCGCCGTGGGGGTGGTACTTACCCAGCACGTCACCCACGGTACGGGCGGATTTCTTGTGCTTGGAGAGGGCCGACAGCCCCAGCTCGCTCATGGCGTAGATGATGCGCCGCTGCACGGGCTTGAGGCCGTCACCGATATGCGGCAGGGCCCGATCCATGATGACGTACATGGAGTAGTTCAAGTAAGCCTGTTCGGTAAAGGTGCGCATTGGCTGGCGCTCTACCCCGTCCAGACTGAGCTCTACGAGATCACTCATGTGATTATCTCTTTCGGTTCGGGAGCCGCCACAGGGCGACTCCGGCTAAATGCTTGCCGGCCCCGACAGGGCCGGCCGACGGCTTAGATGATGGCGAGGTTGCCCTTCTCTTCCAGCCACTCACGGCGATCGCTCGCGCGCTTCTTGGCCAGCAGCATGTCCATCAGCTGCAGGGTCTCATCCCCCTCATCCCCTTCGGCGCCCATGGTGAGCTGCACCAGGCGGCGGGTGTTGGGATCCATGGTGGTTTCCCGCAGCTGTTTCGGGTTCATCTCGCCCAGGCCCTTGAATCGGGTCACCATCACCTTGCCCTTCTTCTTCTCGGCTTCCACCCGCTGCAGCACACCGTTCTTCTCGTCCTCGTCGAGGGCGTAGTAGACCTCCTTGCCGATATCGATCCGGTAGAGGGGCGGCATGGCCACATAGACGTGCCCCTTCTCCACCAGCGCGCGGAAGTGTTTCACGAACAGGGCGCAGAGCAGGGTGGCGATGTGCAGACCGTCCGAGTCCGCATCCGCCAGGATGCACACCTTGCCGTAGCGCAGGCCGGAGAGGTCGTCCGAGTCCGGGTCGAGCCCGATGGCCACCGAGATGTCGTGCACTTCTTGCGAGGCAAGCACCTGACCGGCCTCCACCTCCCAGGTATTCAGGATCTTGCCGCGCAGGGGCATGATGGCCTGAAACTCCCGATCCCGCGCCTGCTTGGCACTGCCGCCCGCGGAGTCACCCTCCACCAGGAACAGCTCCCCCTGCATGGGGTCGGCGCAGCCGCAGTCGGTGAGCTTGCCGGGCAGCGCCGGGCCCTGGGTTATCTTCTTGCGCACCACCGTCTTGGCGGCGCGCATCCGGCGCTGAGCGCTGGAGATGCAGAGCTCCGCCAGCTGTTCGGCCAGCTCGGTGTTGCTGTTGAGGTAGAGGCTGAAGGCATCCTTCACCACGCCGGAGACAAACGCCGAACTCTGGCGCGAGGAGAGCCGCTCCTTGGTCTGACCGGCAAACTGCGGATCCTGCATCTTGATGGAGAGGATGTAAGCGCAGCGATCCCAGATGTCTTCCGGGGTGAGCTTGACCCCGCGCGGCAAGAGGTTGCGGAACTCGCAAAACTCGCGCATGGCGTCGAGCAGGCCCTGACGCAGGCCGTTGACGTGGGTACCGCCCTGGGCGGTGGGGATCAGGTTCACATAGGATTCGGCGAGGCATTCGCCCCCTTCCGGCAGCCAGCACAGCGCCCAGTCCACTGCCGACTGATCGGTGCTGAAGGTGCCGACGAAGGGCTGCTCCGGCAGGCAGGTGAACTGCTTGACCGCGTCGACCAGGTAATCCTTGAGGCCGTCTTCATAGCACCACTCAAGCTTGATGCCGGTGTTCTTGTCGAGGAACTTGATGGTCAGGCCCGGGCAGAGCACCGCCTTGGCTTTCAGCAAGTGCTCGAGCTTGGAGACCGAGAAACGGGGCGAATCAAAGTAGTGGGCCTCTGGCCAGAAGCGTACCCGGGTGCCAGTGTTGCGACGGCCGCAGGTGCCGGTGATGGTCAGCTCCTGCACCTTCTCGCCCTTCTCGAAGGCGATGTCATAGACCTGGCCGTCGCGGCGCACCGTCACCTCGACCCGCTCGGAGAGGGCGTTCACTACCGAGATGCCCACCCCGTGCAGACCGCCGGAGAACTGGTAGTTCTTGTTGGAGAACTTGCCGCCCGCGTGCAGCTTGCAGAGGATCAGCTCCACCCCGCACACCCCTTCCTCCGGGTGGATGTCGACCGGCATGCCGCGGCCATCGTCGATCACCTCGAGGGACTGATCTTCATACAGGGTCACCTCCAGGGTACGGGCGTGACCCGCCAGCGCCTCGTCAACGCTGTTGTCGATGACCTCCTGGCCGAGGTGATTGGGCCGGGTGGTGTCGGTATACATGCCGGGGCGGCGACGCACCGGTTCAAGGCCATTGAGGACCTCAATGGCATCCGCATTGTATTGAGTAGACATGGAGGGCCTTGCGAATTGACGTTTGGGGAGAATCTTACTCGTTGGGAGGGTATTGGACAAACCCGGCGGCGGCAAAGCTTGATCCGGACGGGGTAAGTCGCCCCGCCGGCCCGTTCAGCGCGCCTCGGCCGCGACCGGCAGCGCCTGCTGCAACTGGGAGAGGGAGCTGTGCAGCCGCCACACCATGCCGGCAAGCTCCCGCGCCGTCGGCTCCCTGTGGTTGGCCAGGGCCGCGCTGATCCGCTGCAGCTCGGCCAGGGTGCGATCCAGTGAGGCGTGCTGCACCCCCTGCTCGGTAAGGATCCCCTGCAAACAGCGGATGCAGTTGTCGCGCACCAGGTAGAGGGGCTGATCCTCACCGCGCCACTGGCGCAGCTGCCAGACGATGTGGCTGCAGTTGAGCAGCACCACGCCCCAGCGCAGCACCCAGAGGCGGGCGGTCTGATCCTGACTCTGGCTGAGCTGGCTGATGCAGTGGTAGATGCGCGATTCGAACTGACTCTCGCTCTGGCGCGGGGCCGGCTCCAGCTGATCCATGAAGTGGCGGCGCAGGGAGCGGATGAGGCGGCGGCTCTTGCGCCGATCCGAGCTCGGCCGCAGCAGCTGGAACGCCAGTCCGGCGCTCATCACCCCCAGCGCCTGCCCCAGGCTGCCGTTGATGTACTGCAGGTAGTCGTAGCTCGGCGGATTGGTGATGGCGAGAAAGGAGCCAAGCAGCACGATGAGCTGGCCCCACAGCACCGCCTGCCTGGGCTGTTGCTGCTTGAACAGCTGCATGGTGATGAGCACGGGCAGCAGCAGGGCACAGAAGAGCCAGAAGTCGTCGAGGAGGATCATCAGGCCGAACTTGACCGCGAAGCAGATGAGGCTCAGCAGCAGGATCGCCTTGAGCATGGTGTTGGCCCCCTTGGCGGGCGCCGGGGTGGCCGAGTAGAGCACGCAGCAGATGGAGAGCAGGGTCAGCGCAGAGCTGCCCGCATCCCACTGGCTGTGGATCCAGAAGGCGCAGCCCAGCAGCACGCAGAGGAAGGTGCGCCCGCCGTTGTAGGCCGCCTCCAGCGTGTCGGTGTGGCTGGTGAGCGAAGAGTGGCGCGGCGGCGCCGGCCACTCCTGGTCGTCGTAGCGGGCCAACCGATCCAGCCAGCGCTGACACTCCAGATAGCTCCAGCAGAAGTGGCGCAGCCGCCGCCAGAAGGTGTGCAGCCGGTAGTCGCTGGCCGCCGTCGGCACCAAGGGGGCCAGCAGCCGGGCAATGCGGTACTTGTCACAGCCGGGCTGGCCCAGCTCGGCCAGCAGCCGCTCCAGCAGTACCTGCAACCCCTCCGGTTGCGCCGGCCAGTTGTGCAGCATGCGGCACTGACTGGAGATGAGGCTGATGAGCCGCAGCTGGCGGTGCAGCAGGAAGTTGAGCAGCTTGTTGTGGCGGCGCAGCCGGTGGTGGCTCCAGACCGCCTGGATGCGCAGCACGTTCATGGTGAGGATCTGGCCGATCAGCCCCTCGTGGGCGGTGCGCACCTCCGGGCTCGCCTCCCCCAGCCAGAGCAGTTGGGCATGCTCCAGCAGGCGGGCCTGGGTCTTGTGCAGCGACTGCAGCAGGGTCTCGCCATCGGAGGTGCTGGGCAGGATCATCATCAACAGGCCGCCGCAGAGGATGCCGATGATCACCTCGCTCACCCGCGCCTGGGCGATGTCGAAGATGTGCTGCGGATCGGTCACGTTGACGCAGGAGAAGGCGATGATGGCGGCGGTGTAGCCCGCCAGCGCAAAGGCGTAGGAGACGTTGTTCTGATGGTGGTTGGAGATGTAGGTACAGAGCGCCAGCCAGAGCGCGATGAGGAAGCTGAACAGCCAGGGATCGCTGATGCCAAGGCCGGTGATCACCACCGCCGCCATCGCGCCAATCAAGCTGCCCACCACCCTCCCCAGACTCTTGCTGATGACCCCGCCCACGGTGGGAAAACTCACCACGGCGGCTGACGTCATCGCCCAGTAGGGGGAATCCAGCTCCAGCACGAAGGCCAGCCAGAGCGATAGGCACATGGCCAGGCTGTTGCGCAGGGCGTAGCGCCACTGGCCGCCATTGGCCTTGCCCCAGGGGGTCTGGCGCCAGAGCGAGGCGGCCACCTTACTCCCCTATGGTGATGGTGCAGGTGGTGCCTGCGATCAGCGTCAGCCCGGGCGGCACCTCCAGCAGCTTGATCCGCACCGGTACCCGCTGGGCCAGCCGTACCCAGGGCACATTGGGTTTGACGTCCAGCAGCAGGTTGTCGGCCCCCTCCACGCTCTGATCGTGGATGGCACGCCCTATGCTCTCCACCTCGCCACGCAGCCGCTGCTCCCCGCTGTAGAGCACCACCTCGGCCGGTTTGCCCGGCGCTATGTGCCTGAGCTTGGTCTCCTCGAAGTAGCCCTGCACGTAGAAGGAGTGGATGTCCACCAGTGCCACCAGCGGCACGCCGGCGCTGGCATAGTTGCCGACCCGGGTCTGCAGGTTGGTGATGTAACCGTCGCTCGCGGCATGAACCCGGGTCTTGGCCAGCGACCATCTGGCCTGCTCCAGGTTGGCCTGGGCAACTTCATAGGCCGCCCTCATCGCCTGGGCATTGAGACGGGCTTCGTCCACCGCCTCGGCGGAGATGACGCTGCGCGACAGGCCGCTGCGCCGGTTCGCCTCGTGCTCGGCCTTGTCGAGATCCGATTTGGCCTTGGCCAGCGCCGCCTGCGCATTGTCCAGTGCAATTTGGTAGGGCTCGGGATCCAGGGTAAAGATCTCCTCCCCCGCCTTGACCAGCTGGTTGTCCTTCACCGCTATCTTGATGATCTTGCCCGACACCTCGGGGGTAATGCTGACCAGCTCGGCCCGCACCTTGCCATCCCGGGTCCAGGGCCCCTGCATGTAGTAGTTCCACAACCACCAGCCCGCCGCCAGCGCCAGCGCGCAGACCAGCAGGGTGGAGAAGTATTTGAGGGTCGCGAGGGGAGATTTAGCCATGTAGCAGTATCCATAAGGCGCCGCTGACGGCGAGGATAAACAGGGAGAGATCCATCAGCAGGGGATGCCAGACATCCCCGCCGTAGAGCCAGTCACGCAGCAGGTGGTGCACCGGCAGCCAGCCCAGCAGGCCGAGCAGAACCGCCTTGAACAGAGGCGGAAAGTAGAGAGAGGCGCCCAGGATCAGATCCGGCAGGGCTGACGTTGTCACAAGCGGGCTCCCTGTTGGCAAGCGAGATTAAAAGGACTCACAACCCGCCTTGCGGCGGGTCTGGCAAGATTATCACAGCCCCGCAGGGCGCTACAGAAGCAGATGAGCCCCTCCCGGTCAGACCAGCCGATCCGCCGGATGGTTGATGCCGTCGCGCGTCGGCACCTCGCCCAGCTCGAACGGATTGACCCCTTCGAGGCAAGCAAGGTTGTAACCATACTGGGCCGGACTGGAGCGACGCTGATGGTGGGTGTAAATGCCGCAGATGCTGCAGAAGTAATGTTTGGCGGTGCGGGTATTGAACTGGTAGCAGCGCAGCGCCTCCTCCCCCTGCAGGATGCGGATGCCGGAGAGCGGCACCGAGGCGACAATGGCGCCCCGGCGCCGGCAGAGGGAACAGTCACAGCGGCGCGGATCCACCACGCCGTCCGGCAGACTGAGCTCCAGCACCACGGCACCGCAGTGGCAGCTGGCCTTGTGTTTCTCCTGAATGGGGGTATTGCCGATGCGCTTGATCATGCTGCCTCCTTGCAGACGGGTTCAGGTTCCGAGCCAATCAATCGAACAGGGTATCTCGCCGCCCCTGCAGCACATGGTCATAAAGGGTGCGCAGCTGGGACGCCACCACCCGATGGCGGGAGAGCGGGGGCAAGTCATCGATGGGGAAGTACCCCGCCCCTTTGGTTTCATCGGTTTCGGTGAGCAGAGCGCCGCCAGTTACCTCACACAGGAAGAACGCCTTGTGAGCGTGGGGCAACTGGGGCGGATGGGGGTGCTTGAGCTTGTCGAACAACGCCAGCAGCTGCACAGGCCGACATTCGAGGCCGGTCTCCTCCACCACTTCGCGCACCACGGCCCCCGCCGGCGAGTCACCGATGTCGCACCAGCCGCCGGGCAGCGTCCAGCAGCCGTCGCTGCGCTCCTGCACCAGCAGGATATGACCGTCATCGTTTTGAATGAAGGCCCGCACATCCAACTTGGGGGTGGGATAACCGCTATCGAGGGCGATCCAGTCGCCGATGGCTTCCGGTGCCAGCTCGCTCTGGCTGGCAATGAGCGCTACCGTGGCCGCTCGCAGCGCCTCGAAGCGGCCAATATCGAAGGGATCCTTGGAGTAGGTGAGGCCCGCTTGCGCCGTGGCCAGCACCTGTTCCAGAAAGGCGACCAACGACGGTTGCATGGCTAGAGCCCGAGGAAACGGACGATCTGGGCGGGGTAGCGTTCGAACGCCACGAAGGCGTGATCGCCGCCGCACTCCAGCGAGAGGCGGGCAAAGCGGTATTCGTCCAGCGCCTTGCGATAGTCGAGCACCTCGTCCTCCTGCTGTTGCAGTACCCAGAGCCGCTCGGGGGCGCTCACCGGGACCGCCAGCGCCCGCAGCTCATCCATGTGTTCAGGCAGCAGTTGATACTGCTCCCCCGTGTAGGGGTTGGTCTGGGGGCCGAGGTAGTCGCAGAGCAGCTCGTGCGGGCGCACCGCCGGGTTGATCAGGGCGGCGCGACAGCCGTATCGCTCGCTGACCCGGGTCGCCATAAAGCCGCCGAGGGAGCTGCCCACGGCGCCAAGTTTGAATTCGTTGCCATAATGGCTCTGCAGATCGGCAATGGTCTGCTCGATGGCCGCCCAGGCCGCCGCCGGGGTGTTGGGCTGGGCCGGGATCACCACCTCGATATCAGGCCTGTGCTCGGCCACCCAGGCCGCCATCTGCTGTGCCTTGGCGGAGCCCGGCGAGGAATTGAAACCGTGCAGGTAGAGGAGTACGGGCTTCATCGCGACTCCTCAATAACCGGTGGCATCGGGGTCGGGCACGAACTGCCCCACCGGCAGGCGCCACACCTGGCTGGCGATGCGGCCATCCGGGTAGAGGGTGAGGTAGCGCCAGCCAGGGCCGGACTCGTCCAGCGCGAAGCCATCGGAGAGCGGTTTAAACTGGATGCAGGTGGAGGGGCTGGCGATCAGCCGCACCCCGCGGTGCACCTCGTCAAACTCCTGGTGGACGTGGCCAAACAGGATTGTCTTCTGCTGCGGGTGGCGAGCCAGCACGGCAAACAGGTCGTCGGCATTCTTGAGATTGTGCTGATCGAGCCAGGCGCAACCCACCGGCACCGCCTGGTGGTGCAGGGCGATCAGGGCATGGCGCTCGGGATGCTGGCGCAACGCCTGATCCAGCGCCGCCAGCTGGTGATCCCCCAGCACCCCGTGGGGTTTGCCGCGCACCTGGGTATCCAGCAGGATCACCTGCCAGTGCTCACCCACCAGCTGCTTGGCCTCGCTGATGCCGGCCGCATGCAGGTATTCGGTCATCAGAGGGCCGTCGTCGTGGTTGCCGGGCAGCCAGTAGATGGGACGCGCCAGCGGCGCCATCATGGAGGCGAAGCGCTGGTAGGACTCCGGACTGTGATCCTGGGAGAGATCCCCGGTGGCGAGGATCAGATCGAACGGATGGTCATTGGCCTGCACCCGTTCCAGCACGGCAGCCAGGCTCTCGGCAGTGCGCACGGCCAATAGCCGCCCCTCGGCACTCGCGAAGAGGTGGGTGTCGGTAATTTGCAACAGGCGCACACTGCCGTCCTGCGCCTGGGGTAGCTCTGTTTCCAAAATCACGCTTCTTTTTATGAGTTCAACTAGAGGATGTTTATCAGGCTGGTACCATGTCTGAGACAAAATTTTAGCCAATCGGCCAGAAACAGGTTTACCTGCTCCTTTTCATCCCGCTGGTGCATATTTTTATTGGGATAATCATAACGTGGTTGCAACCTTGAAATCTGTTGCGCCGCACACACTTCCGCCATCCGCACGTCATGGTACAAACGAATCTCTATTCGGGCCTGCAAATAACTCGGCAATTCCGGGTTGTGCTGGGCCAGGATCACCTGGCTGGTGAAGCGGCTCTCCTCGCTCACCGTGAGCTGAAACTGCAGGCCGTTGCCCACCTGATAACGACGTTCCGCCCCCACACTGCCGCCCGGGGGCAGCAGCTTCATCAGGGTCATGTAGTTCACCTCGCAGGTACGCTGCAAGGACATCAAATCAGGCACATAGCGCTTGGCCTGGGTATGAACGAGCGCCACCTCAGCGCCCCGCCAGCCAGCGGGCACGCAGCTCGCCGTGGTTGAGGGCCAGCCATTGCAGCGCGATGACGGAGGCGGCGTTGTCGATGCGCCCCTCTTTGAGCCAGGCATAGGCCTGCTCGCGGCTCACCACGTGGACCCGGATGTCTTCCCCCTCTTCCGCCAGACCGTGGATCCCCTCGGCCTTGCTGGCATCCACTTCGCCCACATAGACTTCGATCCGTTCGGTGCTGCCACCCGGGCTCACCAGATAGCTGATGGCGTGTTCGCAGCGGCCGACCTCGATGCCCGCCTCTTCCACCGCTTCGCGCCGCACCACGGCCTCGGCGGTCTCCCCTTCATCTATGATGCCGGCCACCAGCTCCAGCAACCAGGGGGTGGCGCTGGTCTCGATGGCGCCGATGCGAAACTGCTCCACCAGCACTATCTGATCGCGCACCGGGTCATAGGGCAACAGGGCGGCGGCATGACCACGCTCGAACAGCTCGCGGACGATGGGCTCGTTCCAGCCTCCCGCAAACAACTTGTGCTGCAGGCGATAGATGTTCACCTTGAAGAAGCCGTTATATCCCGATGATTTATCGATGATTTTTACGTCATCGGCAGAGTAGTGACGGGTTTGGGGCAAGGCTTGCTGCGACATACGAGACTCCCACCAGCTTGACTTGGCTCGGTTAGACCATAAAATCCGGGAACATGAATGAACATTCATTCACTCGCTCCCGTCGGAGAAGAGGGATGGATTTTAGCAGCCACAGGGCATTTGGCTAGGCGCGAGGGGGAGAAAACTCCCCCTCGTCCTTGACGTTCCTGTCGCTGGAAAAGAGACAGTTAGCATAAAATTTTGCTTATAGTAGAGTGATTAAGCTGAAATCAAGCTTGCTCAATGACAATACCCTCCTTCATCCAGCGACAGCTTTGGGTTAATACATAAGGTTAAAACGATCTATGAAAAGAACACTCTTGTCAGCCATGGTGTTGTTGGGCGTCAGCGCCGGCGCCCATGCCGAAAACCTGCTCGATATCTACCAACAGGCCCAGATCAAGGATACCCAGCTGCTGGAATCCAAAGCCAAGCGCGACCAGGCCTTCGAGAAGATCAACGAGTCCCGCGCAGCCCTCTTGCCACAGATCAACCTGGGTGCCGGGCTGAACTACCTGCAGAACAAGGGTGACACCCAGACCAACAGCAACGCCACCGGTTCCCTGTCGCTGGATCAATCCATCTACCGCCGCAGCAACTGGGTCAACCTGAGCCTGACCGAGAAGAGCGCCACCCAGTCCGACGTGGCCTACAACCTCGAGATCCAGAACCTGATGCTGCGTACCGCCCAGGCCTATTTCGACGTGCTCAAGGCGATGGACACCCTGGAGTTCGTGCGCGCCAACAAGGCCGCGGTGGAACGCCAGCTGGAACAGACCCAGCAGCGCTTCGAAGTGGGCCTGACCGCCATCACCGACGTGCACGAAGCAGAGGCCGAGCGTGACCAGGCGCTGGCGGACGAGATCAACGCCGAGAACACCCTGGACAACAGCTACGAGAGCCTGCGCGAGCTGACCGGCATCGACCACCGTCAGCTGGACGTGCTCAACACAGATCGCTTCAGCCCGCAGAAGACCCCGTTCAACTCCGACAAGTGGCTGGAGCTGGCACTGGACAAGAACCTGCAACTGCACAGCGCCCGCATCGGCAAGGACATCGCCAAGGAGCAGATCGATCTGGCCAAGACCGGTCATGAGCCGACCCTGGATCTGGGTGCCGGCCTCTCCAGCACCTACAGCGACTACAAGGACGAGATCCGCAACCCGGAGAGCAACGCCAATCAGGCCAACATCGGTCTGAACTTCAAGCTGCCGCTCTACACCGGCGGGGCGACCACCTCCCAGGTCAAGCAGTCCCAGTTCAACTACGTGGCCGCCAGCGAGCAGCTGGAGCGCAGCTTCCGCAACGTGCAGAGCACGGTGCGCTCCTCCTACAACAACGTAAACGCCAGCATCGGCTCGGTGCGCGCCTACGGCCAGTCCGTCATCTCCGCCGACAGCGCCCTGAAGGCGACCGAAGCGGGCTACGAGGTCGGCACCCGCACCATAGTCGACGTGCTGGACTCCACCCGCAAGCTGTACCAGGCCAAGCAGAAGCTCTCCGAAGCCCGCTACAACTACATCCTGAGCATCCTCTCCCTCAAGCAGGCCGCCGGCACGCTGGAACAGAAGGATCTGGAAGACGTAAACCAGGGGCTGATGCCCGCCAGCCAGGCCAAGAGCAAATCCTGAGCCGATTGATGGCAGCAAAAAGGCGACCCCAGGGTCGCCTTTTTCATCTCTGGCCTGCGAGATTCGGCGGGTTCGAATCGCCGTCGAGCGCCCGCCGCAGAGCATAAAAAAACCCGGCCTTGGCCGGGTTTTCGCTTATCCGCGTTCGCGGATGGTCTTGATGATGTCGGTGGTGGAGCAACCATCCTCGAAGTTGAGAACCCGCACCTCGCCGCCATTGGCGGTCACCTCGGCGTAGCCGGCAATCTCTTCCGGCTTGTAGTCGCCGCCCTTGACCAGCAGGTCCGGCAGCACCTCGGCGATGAGCCGCTGCGGGGTATCCTCGGAGAAGGGCACCACCCAGTCCACGGCGCCCAGTGCGGCCAGCACGGCCATCCGGCGCTCGGTCGGATTGACCGGACGACCCGGCCCCTTGAGACGGCGCACCGACTCGTCGGTGTTGACCGCCACGATCAGGCGATCCCCCAGCTTGCCGGCATTGGCCAGGTAGGAGACGTGACCGGCGTGCAGAATGTCGAAACAGCCGTTGGTCATCACGACCTTCTCGCCACGCAGACGGGCGGCCTGCACGGCAATCTTGAGCTGGGCTTCGGACATGACGCCAAAACCGGTCTCCTGCTCGGTATAGAGCGCATTGGCGAGCTCCACCGGGCTGACGGTGGAGGTCCCCAGCTTGCCGACCACGATGCCGGCGGCGGTGTTGGCCAGGGCACAGGCCTCGTCCAGGCTCTTGCCGGCGGCCAGCGAGGTGGCCAGGGTGGAGATGACGGTATCACCGGCACCGGTCACGTCATACACCTCGTGGGCCTGGGCCGGCAGGTGCAGCTCGGGCTGACCTTCGCGGATCAGGGTCATGCCGTTTTCGGAACGGGTGACCAGCAGGGCTTCCAGATCGAAGCGCTTGACCAGCTCCAGCCCCTTGGCAACCAGCTCCTCTTCGCTCTTCACCTTGCCCACCACGGCCTCGAACTCGGACATGTTGGGGGTCAGCAGGGTGGCACCACGGTACTTCTCGAAATCGGTTCCCTTGGGATCGACCAGCACAGGGATGCCGGCGGCGCGGGCACGCTGGATCATGCCGGGCACATCGTTGAGGGCGCCCTTGCCGTAGTCGGAGAGGATCATCACGTCGCTGTTCGGCAACGCCTGCTCGACCTTGCCCATCAGCAGAGTGGCATCCACATCGTGGAAGGCCTCTTCGAAATCGAGACGCAGCAGCTGCTGGTTGCGCGACAACACCCGCAGCTTGGTGATGGTCGGATAGTCGGCCAGACGAACGAAATCACAGGCGACCTTGACGCCGGCCATCTGGCCAGCCAGGGCATCGGCAGCCTCATCCTGACCGGTCAGGCCCAGCAGCACGGCGTGAGCCCCCAGGGCGGCGGAGTTGAGCGCCACGTTGGCGGCGCCACCCGGGCGCTCCTCAATGTGTTCGACCTTGACCACGGGCACCGGTGCCTCGGGCGAGATCCGGCCGGTGGGGCCATGCCAATAACGGTCCAACATGACATCGCCAACGACCAGAATGCGGGCTTTTTCAAACTCGGGCAGGGTGATCTTCATCTGTATCGACTCTCAAAACCTGAAAAATCAGCCGCCGATTTTATCACACTCTTTTATTGGGTGTGAAAAAAGCGCAAGGGCGCCGCTTGGTGCGTTTCAGCTCTGACCAGGGCAGAGGCCATTCGCACCCGGACCCGCTTTTCGGCTAGAATCCCCCGATTGCGAGTAAAAAGATCCGCTCTGGATATCCACGTGCCTTTATCGCCTCCCCTTATCCGGCCGGGGTTTCCCTGCCCATGGCGATTGCGAACAAGAGACTTTTCATGGCCCACGACAATGCTCCCCGTCTAGACCCCCGCCTGTTTCATCCCCGTTACTGGGCCAGCTGGTTCGGCCTCAGCCTGCTCTGGCTGCTGGTGCTGCTGCCCTGGCGCAGCCAGATGTGGCTGGGTCGCCAGCTCGGCAACCTGGCCCGCAAGGTGTTGAAATCCCGCGTCAGGATTGCCCGCCGCAATCTGGAGCTGGCGATGCCGGAACTTAGCCGGGATCAGCGCGAGACGCTGCTCAAGCAGAATTTCGAGAGCGTGGGCTGCGCCATCTTCGAGGTGGGCATTGCCTGGTTCTGGCCAGACTGGCGGATGCGCAACCTGATGAAGGTGGAAGGGGAAGAGCACGTCATCGCCGCCATGGAGAAGGGCCAGGGCATGCTGCTGCTCTCCTGCCATTTCCTCACGCTGGAGCTCAACGCCCGCTGTTTCGGCCTGGTGCGACCCGGGGTCGGCGTCTATCGCCCCAACACCAATCCGGTGCTGGAGTATGCCCAGTACCACGGCCGCTGCGCCTCCAACAAGTACCTGGTGGACCGGATGGACGTGAAGGGAATGATCAAGGCACTGCGCAACGGCGATGCGCTCTGGTACGCGCCGGATCACGACTACGGCAGCCATGCCAGCGTGTTCGTGCCCTACTTCGCGGTGGAACAGGCCGCCACCATCACAGGCACCGCCACCCTGGCGCGGGTGAAGAACACAGTCACCCTGCCCTGCTACAACATCCGCACCAGCGAGGGTTACACCCTGCATATCGGGGCGCCGCTCGCCGACTACCCAAGCGGCGACGACCTGGCCGATGCGGCCCGAGCCAACCGCGAGATCGAGGCCGCCGTGCGCAAGGCGCCGGAGCAGTACATGTGGTTGCACCGCCGCTTCAAGACCAGACCCAACCCGGAAGATGCGGGCTATTACTGAGTCAGAAAAGAGTGAAAAAGCCGCCGAAAGGCGGTTTTTTCTGGCCTGTTGTCGGTAAAGGGTTTTCATTCGTGGCTGAATATTTTATTAATGGCCCTGCCGAGCGGTGGGCCCAGGCCCGCCTGCAGTACCAATAACGAAGGGAAGCGAACATGAAAGCCACTCTTTTGCTGGGCGCCCTGTGCGCATTGACCGGCTGCAGCCAGCAGAGCCACACCGTCCACCTGACCTCCCTCCCCTTAAGCGATCTGAAGGAAGTGAACGCCCAGTGGAGCCCGCTCACCCGGATGGAGTCCCGCTACCCCAGAGAGGCCATCCTGGCGGAGCAGACCGGCTGCAGCTCCCTCGAGTACGTGATCAGCCCGGCAGGGCGGGCCGAGCAGATCCGGGTGCTGGAGAGCAGCGACCCACAGTTCAGCGATGCCGCCATCGCCGTACTGCAGCAGTGGCAATGGCAGGCCACCGCCGCCAACCCGCAGCACACTCCGGTCAAATCCCGCACCCGCTTCGAATTCTGCATCGAGCACAACGGCCAGCCCTGCGACACCAGTGCACTGGAACAGCGCTGTCAGGGGGAAGACGTGGTGCGCAGCACCGGGCTGGTCTACACCCAGGTCTGATCCGGCCCCGATTGCCGGCCGGCGACGCGCCCATCGCCAACCAAAGAAAAAGGTGAGCCAGGCTCACCTTTTTTGCATTGCAGGCGCGACACCGCTCGGCTGATCACCCTTGCCGGTGCAGCCAGGCAGCGATGGCCAACTGCAGGACCACGTAATCGGCCTGCAGAAACAGCGCCGGCAACGCCTGCTGCCAGTCGGCCTGCCCGGCGACCAAGGCCAGCCGCTGCCCGAGCCGGGTCAGGCTGTCGAGCCAGGCCGGGGTCGGCAACAGGTCGGCCGCCTCGGCAATCAGGTTCATCCCCAGGCGCATCTGCTGCAACGCCAACGTCTGCTGCGCGGCGTCCGTCTGCTCCAGCCAGTATTGTTCATGGTGCTGCCAGTGCTGCAGACCCAGGGTGATGCGTGCTACAGCGCTCAGCTCGGTGACCTCAGGCAGGGACTGCAGGGCCAGCGGCTTGCCAAGCCCCGCCAGCCGATACCCGCGCTGGGCCTTGGACTGAGCCCCGAGGCGCAGACCGCCGAGCCCCGCCAACTGCTCTGCCAAGCCAAACAGGGCGCTCGCCTCGCCGGATTTGAGCTCCAGCTCCAGCTCGTCGATGGGGCTCTTGCCGAGCACGCCGACGATCTCCCCCTGATCCCAGGCCAACTCGATTTCAGCCCCCTCGAAGGCGATCAGCCAGTGGTGGCGCAGAAAGTCGGTGCGAAACTGGGCCACCAGCTCGCCCTGGATCCCGTCGCGCACCGCCAGGCTTGGCCAGATGGCATCGGGGAAGGCGGCCAAGGCAGGCAGATCGCCCTCGACAGGCGCATTGTATTCGGGTCTGGCATGCAATCCGCCCACCACCTGACCCCGACATTTAATCGTCTGTTCGGCAAAATCATCGCTGCGACGAATTCGCAATCCCATTTCCAGTCGGCGTAAATCCAGCGCGGGCGTATCAAAATAGACATTGCCGAGCTCGGCTTGGGAGCTGGATATAATTTCCAGTGAATTCAGAAGGTTGAAAAAAGGCTGTCGAATATCTCGGGAGACAAAAAACTTCCTGATTACCCATGACCCTCAGCCAGCTTCAAGAGCCGATATGGCATCGGAGGGCTTGCCACGACTGCATGCCCCAATTCAACCAACATGCTTTTGAGGTCAAAACGATGATTAAACCGGAAGCAGTATTCAGCAAGATGTCTCGGTAAATGCTTCGCTCCGAGCGTATGGCAACTGCCCCGCAGCGAGTTCTTCACATTCCCTATCATCGTGTTTACCCAGTTGAATGCCGGATGATCCAGCAAGTCAAGGTTGCCCCCGGTGACAACACCCAGGTGCTCACAATTGGCCTCCTTCACCGCCCTGAAACAGGCCAATCCATCGGATATCACCG
>NZ_NEVB01000262.1:0-17561 GCF_002259925.1 Aeromonas sp. A35_P
GTTTGTGACAACAGGTGCATCGCCAGAAACCACTTGGTCAGCGGGAGCTTGGTGTTTGCGAAAATAGTGTTCCCAGTCAATGACATCTGGTGATGGCAGTGATTGCATTGCAGCACGCGTGGCCGACTTTTCAGGTGACAACAGGTCTTGTTGGCACATTCAGGGCAGACAAAGCCGTGAGGAAAACGCCAAGTGAACAACGCGTTTTCGCACTGAGCTTCAGTGCCATAGTCCTTGAGAAGCTCAAACAGGCTGTAGCCTTTCTGGAATTGGACTTTGCTTTTGGCCATGATCTCGCTCCTCGATAACTGTGCATAAGATCAGTATAGTTCGGGGTGACTGCTAATCATGGGTAATCAGGTTGGCTTTTTTGTTACTAAAAGCCGTGATATCTTCATGCTGGTCGGATCTCTTCGGCCAACAATCAATATGCGAGGATCTGGCCGAGTGGCCAGGGATGAAACGAGTGTGATAGGCAAACGGGCGATGGAACTCACGTTCGAAGAGTACTGCGATGCGGATCTCTCCCTGATCAGGGACTACTACGAAACCACTTTCTCCCACTACGTGCCGGATCTGGCCGAGCGGATCTTCGTGGTACGCGACGCCCACTGGCTGGTGGGGGCCGTGCGCCTGCGCGACGAACAGGATTACTATCACCTCTGCGGCTTTCGCCTGCTGCCCCACTACCAGTCGCTGGGGTTGGGCTCGCGCTTGCTGCAGCACGCCTGCAGTGATCTGCTGGACAAGCCGGTGATCTGTCAGGCCTTGCCGTTCGAAAAACCCTTCTACCTCAAGGCCGGCTTCGCCGACCTGCCTCTGGATGAGCTGGAGGGGCCGCTCTTCTCCCTTTATGACCAGCAGCGCGAACAGGGATACCAGATCGAGCTGCTGGTGCGCCAAGCCAAGACCCCGGTCTACAACTGAACCGTTACTGGGGCTTGGTCAGCAGGTGGATCTTGCCCGGTGACAGCTCCAGCCCCAGCAGATTCTCCTTCAGCCAGGCCTGATTCGGATCCTTGGCATCGAGCCGGTAGACCGGCTGGGTCTCCAGCCGCTTCTCCATGCTCTGCAGCAGCATGCCGAGCATGAAGCCGAACTTCTGCTGCGCCGCCTCAGGCTCCAGCTTGTATTCAATCAACTTCATGTTGTCGAGGAACAGGGCGCTCTGCGCCTTGTCGTAACGCGGCCTCGCCTCGTAGGCCATGTTCAGCCGGGCGTCGTATTCGGTGTTGTCCGGCAGGGCGATCTTGAGCTTGCCCTTGCCGTAGACCCGGGCGGTGTCCGGGCTCTGACGCCCGATCTGCACGTCGCTCTGCTCGAGCTGCACATGGGCCTTGATGATGCCGGGCAGCTCCAGCTGTTTGTTCACTTGCACCTGGGATTGCAGGTACTGGTTTATCTGTTGCTCATTGATGTCATATGAGCCTTGACCTAGCATGGCCAGACTGAGCAGCATAGATGACAGGATCATGCTAACGACCTGATTGAATGGGTGTGTCTTACAGCATACCATCCTGCTTTCGTGGGATCTGCCCACCGCTTTCACCCCTGTGTAAAAGGAGTTCTCGTGATCAACGGTCTGGAGCACGACATCCAACTGCTGTTTTCCCAGTTCCTGGGCTGGTTGCTGCTGCTGTTTCACACCGTGATTGTGGCGGGGGTCTCATTGCGGGTGGTGATGAAGCGGCGCCCCATCGGGGTCTCGCTTGCCTGGCTCGCCCTCATCTATGCCATCCCGTTTGCCGGGGTCGGCTTCTACGTGCTGTTTGGCGAAATTCGCCTCGGCCGGCGGCGCGCCGAGCGGGCCCAGGCCATGTACCGCCCTTACGCCATCTGGATCCGCCAGCTGGCCCGGCTCTTCCCCCAGCACTGCTGCGAGGTGGGGGAGAAGGCCCAGCCGTTGCATGATCTGATCCAGGGACGGCTGGCCATGCCCATGCTCTCCGGCAACCGGATGACGCTGCTCAGCAAGCCGGAAGCCATCTTGCGCGAGATAGTGCGCGACATCCGCCAATCCTCCCAGTCCTGCTACCTGGAGTTCTATATCTGGCACCCGGGCGGCGACACCGACGAGGTGTGTGAAGCCTTGATGGAAGTGGCGGCGCGCGGCGTGGATTGTCGCTTGCTGCTCGATTCCATGGGCAGCAAGACCTTCTTCCGCTCGCCCTGGCCGAAGAAGCTGCGCAAGGCGGGGGTCAAGCTGGTGGAGGTGCTGCCGGTCGGGGCCTGGCGCATCCCGTTCCAGCGCCAGGACCTGCGTATGCACCGCAAGCTGGTGGTGATCGACGACCGGGTCGGTTACACCGGCTCCATGAACATGGTGGATCCCCGCTTCTTCAAGCAGAACGCCGGGGTCGGCCAGTGGGTCGACATCATGATCCGGGTACAGGGCCCCATGGTGCCGCTGATGTGGTCCATCTTCGTCTGGGACTGGGAGATGGAGACCGGCGAGCGGCTGCTCGACAGCCTGCAGCACGAGCCGGAGGCCTGGCCCCAGAGCAACTACCGGGCCCAGCTTATCCCGTCCGGCCCCTTCGTCGGCGGCGACTGCATCCAGCAGAGCCTGCTGCTGGCCATCTACCAGGCCCGCCACCATCTGGTGCTGACCACCCCCTACTTCGTGCCGGACGATCCGCTGGCGGCGGCGCTCTCCTCGGCGGCGGCCCGCGGTGTGCAGGTGCAGCTGGTGCTGCCGGCGCGCAACGACTCCATCATGGCCAATTACGCCTGCAATGCCTTCATGGAGGAGTTGCTGGAGGCGGGGGTGGAGATCTACCGCTACGACGCCGGCCTGCTGCACACCAAGAGCGTGCTGGTGGATGACGACTTCGCCCTGGTGGGGACGGTCAATCTGGATCGGCGCAGCCTCTGGCTCAACTTCGAGGTGACCCTGCTCATCGACAACCCGCTGTTCGTCGCCGAGATGACCCAGCTGGTGCAGGGCTACATGGTGGAGGCGACGCCCATGTCGCTGGCCAGGTGGCGGGCACGCCCCTGGTACAAGAAGGCAATGGAGAACATGTTCTATCTGTTCAGCCCCTTGCTGTGACATCAGTTAATTGCGGCCGGCGCCGAATTGCGCTTGCCTCCCCCCGAACTTGCCCCGTAGAGTGCGGCAATCACTCCCTGGAGAACGGAATAAAGATGAAGAAGCGAGTAGCGCTGGCCGTGACGGCGGCCTTGGTGGTGGGTGGGCTGGGTGCCTGCTGGTACACGGGCAACGCGTTCGACCGCATCATGGCCGAGCAGATCGCCAAGGTGAAGCAGGAGAGCGGTATCGAGCTGAGCTGGCAGCCGGGTTCGAGCAACCTGTTCACCCGCGACGGCGTGCTGAAGATGGTGGTCACCCCGCAGACCCTGGCCAGCCTAGATGGTCAGCTGGAGGGGAGCGAGCCGGTCGAGGTGCAGTTCATCGTCGACAGCCGCATCCTGCCGCTCTACATCAAGAGCAACATGCTGCTCGACACCAGGCAAGGTTCGTTGGCGCCCGTGTTCAGTGCCTTCAAGATGGAGCAGTGGCAGTTTGGCATCGAGTCGGTCAGCAGCCTGTGGACCTCCAGCAACAGCAGCCGCTTCTGGGCCAACGAGTTCAAGGTCAAGCAGGGGCTCGACGAGTTCAGCTTCCTGCCGATGAAGGGCGACTATCACGGCGATCTGGAAGGCAATGGCCACCTCACCTTCCACTGGCAGGGCATGACCCTGCACGAAGAGCAGAACAAGATGGACATGGTGCTAGCCGAGCTCAAGGGCAGCGCCGACATGGCCGAGATCCGCGGTATCTGGCTCTCTCCCCGCAGCGACATGACCCTCTCCGCGCTGTCGGTACAGCTGCCGGACAACGTCAAGTTCTCCCTGCAGGGGCTGACCTCCGAGACCCAGCTGGCTGGGGATGATGCCCAGACCCTCTCCAGCAGCTACCAGATGAAGGTGGATACCCTCAATCTGGAGAACGAGGCTGACAACCTGGCGCTGACCCAGAGCAAGCTGGCCCTCAATTTGAAGGGGCTGGATCTGGAAGGCTATCAGGCGCTGCAGGCCTCCAGCGGCCAGGGCGTGGAGGAGGAAGCGATCCAGCAGGCGCTGGACAAGATGCTCAAGCGTGGCGCCACGCTGGAGCTGGTAGACTTGAGCTCCCATCTCAACGGCGAGCCGGTGGCCATGAAGGGTGACATCAAGCTGGCGGGCACCTCGCTCGAGCAGCTGTTCAACAGCGAAGAGGGGATGCACGCCCTCTCCGGCCTGCTGCACGCCAACCTGAGCGGCAAACTGGGCAAGGCGGTGCCGCAGCTGGCCCCCATGCTGGATCAGTTCGCCGCCATGGGGTATCTCAAGGCGGACAAGGATCAGCTGACGGCCGAGATCAAGCTCGACAAGGGCGCCATGACCATCAACGATCTGCCGCTCTGATTGACGTCGCGTCAGTGCACATGGAACAAAGGCTCCCGCGGGAGCCTTTGTCGTTTTCAGTGGCTGGAGTTACTTGAACACCACCGTCTTGTTGCCGTAGACGAACACCCGCTCGTTCAGCACCAGCTCCAGCGCCCGGCTCAGCACGGACTTCTCCACGTCGCGGCCGGCCTTGGCCATGTCGTCGGCACTGAAGGTGTGATCGACGTGGATCACGTCCTGCTCGACGATGGGGCCTTCATCCAGATCGTCGGTGACGAAGTGGGCGGTGGCGCCGATCAGCTTGACCCCGCGATCGAAGGCCTGGCGATAGGGGCGGGCACCGATGAAGGCGGGCAGGAAGGAGTGGTGGATGTTGATGATCTTGCGCGGATAGGCCTCGACGAAACTCGGGGTCAGCACCCGCATGTACTTGGCCAGCACCACGTAGTCGGGCTGGTAGCCGTCGATGATGGCGCGCACCTGCTCTTCATGCTCGGTGCGGCTCAGGTCCTCGTGGCTGACGGTGTGGAACGGAATGTCGAACTTGCCGGTCAGCTCGGCGAGGGTGTCGTAGTTGCCGATCACCGCGACTATGTCCATGTCCAGCGCACCGGCGTAGTTCTTCATCAGGATGTCGCCGAGGCAGTGGGTCTCCTTGGTCACCAGGATGACAATGCGCTTCTTGCCGGCCTTGACCAGCCGGCGCTGGGCACCGGCGGGCAGGGCATCATCGAGGTCGGCCAGCAGAGTCTCGTCGTTGAAGCGCCCCTCCAGCTCGGTGCGCATGAAGAAGCGGCCGTTTTCGTGATCCACGAACTCGTCGTTCTTGTTGATGTTGAGCTGGTGCTTGTAGCAGATGTTGGTGATCTTGGCGATGAGGCCCTTGGCGTCCGGGCAGTCCGTCAGCAGTATTTTCTTTTCCATCTCTGTCATGATTCCGTTGGTGTTGTTGGCGCCTGAGTCTGCGCAGGCCGCGCGTTTTTTCTGGCACTATGCCACAAACAAAATCAGAAAGGACAGCGCGCCGTGCATCCGGGCGATCCGTGCCCCGGAGCAGGCATGCTATTCATCCTTGATGGGTTTTATGCTGGTATCCGGCGCCGTTTTTCTTTAGGCTGTCTGCGCTTATTCTCAGGGCGGGGTGAAATTCCCCACCGGCGGTATCCCGATCTGACTCGGGGAGCCCGCGAGCGCCCGACCCGGTTTTCAGCCGGGACGGGGTCAGCAGATCCGGTGAGATGCCGGAGCCGACGGTCACAGTCCGGATGAAAGAGGATAAGACAGACTATTGCAGGCAAGCCCCCCCGCGGGCCGGCCGCTGCATGCCTATCTCTGTCTGCCTTTCCATGCCCTGATTCTGGTCCTTGTCTTGTTTAGGAGTCTTACCATGAATCAGTCTCTTCTCAGTGAATTTGGTGATCCGATTGCCCGTGTCGAAGCGGCGCTGGCAGCCTTGCGTGCCGGCCGCGGCGTGCTGGTGGCCGACGATGAAGATCGGGAGAACGAAGGGGATCTCATCTTCGCCGCCGAATCCATGACCAATGAACAGATGGCCATGATGATCCGCGAGTGCTCCGGCATCGTCTGCCTCTGCCTGACCGATGAGCGGGTACGCCAGCTCGAACTGCCGATGATGGTGGAGGCCAACTCCAGCCACTATCAGACCGCCTTTACCGTGACCATCGAGGCGGCGCAGGGGGTGACCACCGGCGTCTCGGCGGCCGATCGCATCACCACCATCCGGGCCGCCATCGCCGACGGTGCCAGACCCTCCGACCTGCATCGCCCGGGCCACGTCTTCCCGCTGCGGGCCCGCACTGGCGGGGTGTTGACCCGCCGAGGTCACACCGAAGCCACGGTCGATCTGATGCAGCTCGCCGGGCTCAAACCGTTCGGTGTGTTGTGCGAATTGACCAAGGAAGATGGCTCCATGGCCCGCTTGCCGGATCTGGTGGCATTTGGCCGCCGTCATGGCATGCCGGTGCTGACCATCGAAGATCTGGTGCAGTATCGTCAGTTGCTGTCAGAACGTTCAGCCTGAGCCTCATACGAAATTGTAATAAGCACAAAATTTGGTTACGCTTTGTGCGAACCTCATCCAGTGACCCTTATTTTTGACTGAACTTTGCACAAAAAGTGTACGTTTAAAAAAAATGAGGGTTTTAATGCATTTATCTGTGATGGGGCCTATCCAAACTATGATTTTTTTGTGCCATAATCACGCCGCTTGCTAAACGTCTGGCGAGTTAAAGGGAGCTTTTAAAATGAAAAAAATGTTGTTGGTAGGTGTTGTTGGTCTGTCCGCTCTGCTGGGCGGTTGTGCAAACACCAGCGAACTGGAAACTTCCGTTCAGAATCTGTCTAACAAAGTTGACCAACTGGCTCAAGATGTTAGCGCTGTTCGTGCTGATCAGTCCAAGATCGCTGCTGATGTTGCAGAAGCCAAGCAAGAAGCTATGCGTGCTAACCAGCGCATCGACAACATGGCTACTTCCTACAAGAAGTAATCCATGCGAAAAAAATGGCGCAGTTATGCGCCATTTTTTTTGCCTGAAATTCATCAAATTCCCGCATTTTTCCCGCTGATCCTCGCCTGACAAGGCAATGCCGATCGCTCGGCATCACCCCGTTGTTCATCTTCGTTTCAAGTCAGTAGAGCAGGCTGTATAGCTTGCGACGGTAACCCTGCGCCGCCGGGTTGGATCCCATGGTGGTCAGGATGTCGAGATAGGTCTTCTTGGCATCACCGAAGGCGAGATCCCGCTTGAGGATGGTGAACAGCAGCGCCAGCGCCTCTTCCTGGCGGCCGGCCTGGCTGTATTGCACCGCCAGCTCCTGGGCCAGGGCAAAGTTGTCAGGCTCCTGCTGGTGGCGGGCTTCCAGCGCCCGCAGCTCCGGGCTGTCCGCGGCCTGTTGAGCCAGCGCCAGACGGGAGACAAGCGTCTGATAGTGGTCATCCTGGGCGATCATCGGGATCTTGCCGAGCAGCTCCTGTGCCTCATCAAGCAGATTGAGATCGAGTGCCGCCTGGGTCAACCACAGACTGATGTCGTGGCGATCCGGTGCCAGCTGATGGGCCTTGCCGAAGTGGCCATAGGCCACGCTCGTCTGGCCGTCCGCCAGTGCCTGCTGCCCCTGTTCGAGCAGCAGCTCCTCCTCCTTGGGGGAGAAGGCGGCGAAATAGCCGCGCAGGGTGGCCTCATCCTGCGGGCCTTCCAGAATGGCCTGCTCGTCAGGGCGGCCCTGATGGAACAGCACCAGCGCCGGCAGGGCGCGCAGACCGAGCTGACCGGCCAGCGGTTGCAGCTGCGGATCGTTCATGTCGACCCTGGCCAGGGTCACCTGGGGATTGGCCGGGCCGACCAGCGCCTCCACCAGCGGGGTCATGGCCTGACACTCCGGCATCTGGGGGGCGTGGAAATAGATGACGATCGGCTTTTTCATGGAAGCATCGATCAGGGCGGCTTGGAAATTCTGGGGATTGATGTCGACGATCATGAGGCTGACTCTTGGAAAATGGTGTGAGTTAACATGGGGTTGAATGGGCTGGAATTCAAGCTGCCATCGAGCAGCCAGCCGTTGACGGCCAGGGTCGGCGCGGCCAGGCTGAGCCAGCCCTTGCCGACGGCCCAATCCTGCACCCGGTAATCTTGCTCATCGAGCTGGTTGTCGAGCCGCCACGCTTCCTCTGGCACGAAGCGCACCTTGTCGAGGCCTGCGGCGATGCCAGCGCCGTGGGCTTTCAGCACCGCCTCCTTGCGCGACCAGAGCCGATAGAAGGCCGACTCTTGCTCCGCCTCGGGCAGGGCGAGCAGCCACTCATATTCACTGCGTGCATAAAAGCGGCGCGCCAGCGGCAGAGTCTGGCGGCGCCGCTGACCCATCTCGATGTCGACCCCGAGCGGGCCGACGGCGCAGAGGGCGATCACCAGCCAGTCACCGCTGTGGCTGAGGTTGAACTGCCAGCGCCCGTCGCCCAGCACAGGTTTGCCGTGCGGGTTGCTGGCAAATTGCAGTGCATCGGGGTTGCACTGCAGGCGCTCGGCCAGCAGCCGTCGCAGCAGCCCGCGGCTGAGCAGGTACTCCTGGCGGCGCAACGGCTGGCTGATGGCCTGCCATGTCTGCCGTTCGGCGGGGGAGAGCAGGGTTTGCAGCAGAGTCAGCTGCTCGGCGTCGACCTTTGCCGGTTTTAACAAATAGAGATCCACAGAGATCATAATTTTTCACTTTAAAAGAGCGGCGAAACAGCGATAAAAGTCAGTTTGATCCGGTCAGGAAGGCCTCTTTCGAGATTGTATATTGTTTGGCCACGATCACATTAATCAGGAAAAATAATGCATTTCCTTGCAGAAATGTGAGGTCGATAGGGATTTTCGCTTGCCTCGATAGAATTCTTGGATATAGTCGGGTGCTGTTGCCTTATAAATTGCCCGTTCGGGCCGTATTTTAACAAGTTTTACTATTTTGCGGGGATAAAGGATTGCGCCACCTGATGCTACTGCTGGTCGCGCTCGGAATGGTGGGTTGTGCCTCGGCACCCCAGCCCGAGGTCGCGAGCAAGATCGAAGTTTCCATGATGGAACCCGTAATTGAACCGGAAGCTTCACAAACCCCAGATGTAAACGAAATCCTGACTGTATACAAAGAGTGGCGCGGCGTTCCTTACCGCATGGGAGGCAGCAGCCAGCGCGGCATCGATTGTTCCGCCTTTGCCCGTGAAGTGTTCCGCAACGCCGTCGGCATCGAACTTCCCCGTGATACCCGCTCCCAGGTCCATGAAGGCACCCGAGTCTCCAAGCAGGATCTGGTCGAAGGTGACCTGGTCTTCTTCAAAATCAATCGCCGTCTCAATCACGTCGGCATCTATGTGGGCAATGGCGAGTTCATCCACGCCTCCACCCGGGCCGGGGTGACGCGCTCCAAGCTCGACAGCTCTTACTGGCGCAGCAAGTTCTGGCAGGCACGCCGGATCGACATCTGAGTCAGGCTGGACAAACGGCTCGCAGTACGGACTGTTTTTCCAACCTCACTTGAACCGGGCTCCCGCAGCCCGGTTTTTTATGGCTGCGATTTAGACTTTCGGGGGCCGAATCACTATAGTGTGGGCCCGTTTTTTCCCCGGCAGGCCCAGCATGAAGACCCGTTCAGACCATAAATCCGGATTGCACCCGCGCAATCGCCACCAGGCTCCCTACGACTTTGCCGCGCTCTGTCTGCGCACTCCCGAGCTGCAGCCCTTCGTCTTCGTCAATCCCTACGGCGCCAGCACCATCGACTTTGCCGACCCCGCCGCCGTCAAGGCGCTGAACAAGGCCCTGCTGGCGCTGCATTACGGCATCCAGCACTGGGATCTGCCCGCCGGCTACCTCTGTCCGCCCATTCCCGGGCGGGTGGACTATCTGCACAGAGTGGCTGACCTGCTGGCCGAGAGCGCGGGCAAGGTGCCGACCGGCAAGGGCGTGCGAGTACTGGATGTCGGGGTGGGGGCGAACTGTATCTACCCCCTGCTGGGCGCCCGCGAATATGGCTGGCGCTTCGTCGGCTCCGACATCGATCCGGTGTCGGTCAAGGCTGCCTCTCTGCTGGCCAGGAGCAACGGGCTGGGCAGCCAGATCGAGTGCCGCTTGCAGGGCTGGGCCGGCGACATCTTTCAGGGCATAGTGGCACCGCGCGAGCGTTTCGCGCTGACCCTCTGCAACCCTCCCTTTCACGCGTCGCTGGCGGAGGCGAGCAAGGGGACTGAGCGCAAGCT
Organism: Aeromonas sp. A35_P; assembly: GCF_002259925.1. Lineage (NCBI taxonomy): Bacteria > Pseudomonadati > Pseudomonadota > Gammaproteobacteria > Aeromonadales > Aeromonadaceae > Aeromonas > Aeromonas sp. A35_P. The sequence continues at coordinate 10,145 of NZ_NEVB01000262.1, forward strand.
GCGCAATCTGGGCAAGGAGGTCAAGGACAAGCCGGTGCTCAACTTCGGCGGCCAGAAGGCCGAGCTCTGGTGCGAAGGGGGAGAGGCCGCCTTTCTGGCCGCAATGATCAACCAGAGCCGGGCCTTTGCCGAACAGTGCCTCTGGTTCAGCTCGCTGGTATCGAAAAAGGAGAATCTGCCGGCGGCGAAGAAGGCGCTGACCCGGGTCGGTGCTCGTCAGGTGCGGGTACTCGAGATGGCGCAGGGCAACAAGGTGAGCCGGGTGCTGGCCTGGACCTTCTTCGATGAGGCAGGGTGCCGCGAGTGGTGGTCTGCAGCGCGCTGATCTCCACACAGGCCCGTGACGGGCCTTTTTCATCTCAATGCCAACATGATCGGATAAAAAACAGGCAATCGTTTTCTTCGTTGGTTCATCATGCTGTTATGTGGTTATCCTGTAGTGATTTTTGCTTTGGTACGGCTGTACGCCGAGATTTTTTTGCACTTTCAGCTGTAACTTTAATAAAATAGGACTGGTTAGACCTCTTTACAGGCTTTGAATCGAATAGGGATCGGTACATGAAAGTTGTCGATTTTCTGAAGCGCAAGCGCGAAATTCTGGCGCAGCACCCCTTTGAGCTCAAGGATTGGCTCTCTCCGGCTATCCGCGACTACTGGCGTGAGTTTCAGCAAAAGGCACACCTCCACCCTCTGCTGGGGCGAGTGCTGGATTTGCAGGGCGACAACCAGTCCATGCTGCAGCAGCAGGGCGCGGCCCAGGCCGTCAACGGCCAGCCCGTGCCACCGCAAGAGTCGATCATCGAACTCGACGGTGAGGCGGCGACCCTGTTTGCCACCTTGCAGGCGCGCATCGGTGAAGAGACCCACGTGGGCGAGTGGTTGCATGTCAGCCAGCAGATGATCGATCAGTTTGCCGCCGTGACCGGGGATCATCAGTGGATCCACACCAACCCCGAGCGTGCGGCGGCCGAATCGCCGTTCAAGACCACCATTGCTCACGGCTTCCTGACCCTGGCCCTGCTGCCGCAGCTGACCGGTTCGGTGGACGAGGCCAATCCGGAGTTTCCGACCGCCCGCATGGTGGTGAACTTCGGCCTGGATCAGGTCCGTTTCCCGTACCCCATCAAGGTGGACAGCAACATCCGCGCGCGCACCAAGCTGGCTCGGGTTACCCCGATCAAGGGCGGGTTGGAGCTGCTCAAGGAGATCAAGGTGGAGATCGAGGGTGTACGTCGCCCCGGCTGCGTGATCGAGTCTGTCACCCGACTCTACTTCTAGGCCGCGGCTCACCCCCACCCTTGCCAAAAATCAGGCCCACATAGGTGGGCCTGATTTTTTTGTGGCTGCTGGGTCATCGGTGATCGGCCTGGCTCAGAAACTGGCTCCCAGAGTGAGCAGATGGCGCCACTCTCTGCCGTTATTCAGCTCTAAGCCCGGGATATTGATACGATTATCTTCCCAGTCGAGCTCGCTTGACCAGGAGAGGCGCAGATGATCGTTGAAGTAGTAGCGCATCCCCAGGCTGCCCTGCACCGCCTGCTCCCGGGTAAAATAGGGTGAGGGTTGGTCCAGATAGCGCTTGTAGCCGCCCTTGCTGAACAGCTCCAGTTGCTCCGACCAGAGCGCAACGGGTTGACGATAATCCCAGCCAAGGCCCAGCAGGGGATAGTTGATGATCCTGTCGTTGAACAGGCCGATGATAAAGAGGGTGTTGATGTCATCCGGTCTGAAGTAGGAGCGCTCCAGCCCGGCCTGGCCGATCAGCTCCAGCCGCCGCCGCTTGTCGTTCCAGAACCGGTAACCAGGGCCGGTCACATAACCCACATCCATGTATTCGGGGTTCAGCATCTGGTATTGAAAGTCGATGGCTGATCGTAAAAACCAGCGCTGGTCGAAGAAGAAGTCCAGCATGGGTTTGAGTCGATACTCGTGGCTGTTGGTGACGTTGTTGGCGGTCTCGTAGATGTACTCCCCGTCCAGCGTATAACGCCAGTCGAGGTTGGCCACCTTGGTGGATGCCTTCAGGTTGACGTTGTTGGTCTTCTTGTCGTTGTGCTTGAGCTTGACGTTCAGATCGCCGCTGCCGCTCCACAGCCAGGCCTTCTGATCATCCGACGTCAGGGCGAGCAGGGTAATGCCGCACTTGACGGTCGGTTTCGGCTTGTCCTGCTTCTCGATGCGCCAGCGCTTGACCGCCTCGCGCTTGACGGTGACGGGCTCGCTGTAAGGGAGCGCGATGTGCACCTCCTCGTCACCTATCTCCTCTATGGTGCCGGTCAGCCGGTCACCGTTGTCCATCCAGAGGATGTCGGCCAGAGCCGCCGGGCTCAGCAGCAGGGCAAACAGGCAAAAAACGCGGTAGCTCATGAAGATCCTCGTGAACATGGTTGGCTATCAGCCGCTGACGGGACGGGGGATGCCGTTCTTGCTGTTGAGCGCGCTGGCGGCCTTGTCACCGTCGACTTCCGGCCTGGCGATGAAGGCCTGCGTCTCGGCGGAGAGGATCAGCGGGGCGCCCTGCTCCAGCTCCAGCTCGGTGCGGGAGAGGGGAGAGTGAACCTCCAGCCAGTGGCGGCCATCGGGCTCGATGGCGGTCTTGACCGGCTGGTTGATGACCCGCACCTGAGTGCCGACGGGGACAATCTTGAACAGGGCCTCGATGTCGTCAGGGCGCAGCCGAATGCAGCCGGCACTGACCCGCAGGCCAACCCCGAAATCCTTGTTGGTGCCGTGGATGAGATAGTCCCGCTTGCCATAGCCAAGGCGCATGGCGAACTTGCCGAGGGGGTTGTCGGGGCCGGGCGGCACGACCGCCGGCAGGGTGATCCCTTTTTGTTCCAGCCAGGATTTGCGCACCATGGGGCCGGGCACCCAGGTCGGATTGGGGTTCTTGGCAATGATGGTGGTGGTCATTTCGGGGGTCTCCCGACCTATGTCACCGATGCCGATGGGCAGCACCATCACCTCGTTCTTGCCCTTGGGGAAATAGTAGAGGCGCAGCTCCGGCAGATTGATCACTATGCCTTCACGGGGCACGTCAGGCAGCAACATCTGGGTCGGCAGGGTCAGCCGGGTGCCCGGCTTGGGCAAATAGGGGTCGATTCCCGGATTGGCTTCCAGCAGCGCCAAAAAACCAATCTGGGTGTGCTTGCCGATGAGCTCGAGATGTTCATCTGGCTGGACTATGTAGTCCTCCAGCTCGCCGATCAGGCGGCTGCCTGCCGGGGGCAGCGGATAGGTGGTAGCCAGGGCCGGAGCCGTCAGCAGGCTGGCGGTCAGTGCCAGCAATGAGAGGGTTCGTGCGATGAACATGTACTTCCTGTCTGATTGAATGGGGGGCTGCGCCGCGACTTCCCCGAGGAAAAAGGGGGAAATTGTCAGTCAAATACGCGCCGATTGCCAGCCTGGCCGGCAAAGGTTGCAGTCGGGTCCCTGCACGGCAATCCGTCATGTTGACCCTGTCTTGCCTGTTTTTAATGCAAAGCCAAGCCATCTGCAATGAGCAGAGAAAAGCTGACGGGAGAGGGGATGGCGGTTCAGCGCCATCGAATGCACGAGATGCAATGCTGGGGGCTGATCGCCCTGGATTGGGTACCAGTACCGGGAGCGACAGGCTCGGACGCCCGTTTGCCTGGTGTGTACTTATCTGCTGGTTTTGTGTGCAGTTGTTTGATCTTTAAAGAGATTCAAGTTGATTTCCAGAGGCGGCTCCGGTAACAATGAAGCCCCGTGGAGAGATGCCGGAGTGGCCGAACGGGATTGACTCGAAATCAATTGTGGCAGCAATGCCACCCAGGGTTCGAATCCCTGTCTCTCCGCCATTTTCAAGGCCCAAGCTGCCAGGCAGCTTGGGCCTTTCTCTTTTGCAACGCTTGCCGAGATGTTACCAGTCAGGGCGTGTCAGGGCCGGCATGCCGGCGCACCAGTGGCAGGTTCAGTGCGCCACAGCCAGGGTCTTGTCACGGCGTTACATGCTGGAGAAGACATTCATGATCACCCCGCCCGAGATGATCAGCGCCATCGCCAGGATGGCGGGCAGATCCGGTTTTTGCTTGTAGAGGAGCATCAAGCAGATGGTGACCCCGACGATGCCGAAGCCGCACCAGAGCGAATAGGCTACCCCGACCGGAATGGTGCTCATGGCGCGGGTGAGGGCGAAGTAGCAAAGGCTGTAGGCGCATACGACCAGTATGGATGGCCCCAGTCTGCTGAAACCGTTGGTCTTCTTGATCATCGAGGTGCCGGTGATTTCAGAGCCGATAGAGAGCGCCAGCCATAAAAATCCGAAATTAAACATGGGTCATTCCTTTTGCGTCAGTTGGCGATGTTGTTGTTGATGGGGGGAGTGAGTGGCTCGGCGGAGGCATCGCTGCCCTCTTCGCTGCCCATCTTGGAGAACAGGTTCATGATGACAATGCCGCTGGCGATGACGGCCATGCCGATCATGGCGGCGGTGTCCGGGTGCTGGCCGTAAAACGCCATCCCCAGGGTGGAGACCACCAGAATGCCGGTGCCGGACCAGGTGGCGTAGGCAAGCCCAACGGGAATGTCTTTTACCGCGCGGGAGAGGGAGTAGTAGCAGGTGCAATAGAGCAGCACGAGCAGACCGAGCAGCAACATCTTGGTGGTTCCTTCACTGCTGCCAAACATCTTGAGGGTGGAGGTGGCTGAGGTTTCGGACACGATCACCAGCAGCATCCATAGCCAACATTTTGTTTTTGAAGACATAAGTTAAACTCCGGGTTTGTTATTTAAGGTAAGGTTGTTTTTCTTTTCTTCTGTTTTTCAAAAAGTCGATGGCGGCATCGGTCAGTTGGGCCTCGGCCGTGTGTACCAGCGCCGGGTCCTTCTCAACATCGCTGACCGTGAGATAACGGCGCGCCGTGCCCGCCAGCACCGGGGCCGCGTCGTTCGTCGGAGTCAGCTTCTCCAGCAGTTCATTCATGGTGCACAGCACCACACCGATCTCGCCCAGACGGCTCAGCGCCGCCTGCATGTGCCCGGCGTATGGCGCGCTCGGTTGCGCCCCCAACAGCTGGTTCAGCTCGCTGGCGGGGTCGCAGTGATAACGCAGCGCCAGCACCGGCAAGCCGCTCAGCAGGGCATCGTGCAGCCGCCTGGCGACGGGGCTTTGCAGTGAGCCGCTCAGCAGATCCATCGCCAGCGGGTAGTCGAGAAAGGGCAGCACCAGCGCGCGATAGGGAGCGGGCGGCAGGGCCTGTTGCCAGAGGCTGGCCGGCACTGTCTCCCCCAGCGGTTGCCACAGCGCGCCATCCTCGATCTCTGCTGCCAGCGCAAGCTGCAGGGGTAGTCCACAGCCGGCAAGACGGTTGCGAATGGCCTGCCGATAGCCCTGGGCCGCGGTCACCATCACCAGCAGTGGTGGCTGCAGGCGCCTGAGCATCTGTTCGACCAGGCGTTCAATCTGTTCGTCGGTCATGGGGATCTCCGTTAGCCGAGCAGCCTGACCTGCGCGCCGTTTTTCAAGCCGGCGGCGTTGGCCTCTTCGGTATCGATGTGAAATTCCAGCGCGAAATCGTCGCGCACCCGCACCACCACCTCATCGAAGGTCAACTGGCGCTCGCCGTCGCTGCGCACCCTCACCTTCTGGCCGTGGGTCACGTTCAGCTGGCGAGCGTCTTGTGGCGAGAGGTGGATATGCCGCCAGGCGCAGATCACCTGGGAGCGTAACTCCACGTGGCCAGCGGGGCCGATGAGCAGCGCGCTGCCGGTATTTTCCAGCTGGCCTGACTCACGGACCGGTGCCTTGATGCCGAGGGTGAAGCAGTCGGCGCGGGAGATCTCCAGCTGTGAAACCGGCCGGGTCGGGCCGAGTACCCGCACCCGGGTCAGCGAGCCCTTGGGGCCGACCACGGTGACGCACTCTTCGGCGGCAAACTGGCCCGGCTGGCGCAGCGGTTTGAGCGGTGTCAGGGTGTAGCCCTTGCCGAACAGGGCCTCCACATCCTGTTGTGCCAGGTGGACGTGGCGATTCGAGATGCCGACCGGGATCGCCGGGCTGACCAGGCTCAGACGGGCGGCGATCTTTTGATGCAGCTGGGGATCGATCATGCTTTCTTCCCTTTTCTTGCCGCGCCCTGTCTGTCTTCCGCCTGATCCGCTGCAGGCTGGCTGGCCGATGGAGTGGCTGGTTCGGTATCGGCACCGCTTGGTGGTAGCAGGGCCGGGGCTGCGCCCGTTGCGGCCGTCAGCTCGGTGCTGGTGCCGGCCGGTGCGCGCGGCGGGTAGCCCTTGAGGTTGCTGAGCGCCGCTACCGCGCTTGGCTCCGGACGGGCAATCACCAGGGAATGGACCTGCTGGTCGATGGTGGCGGCCACCGCGACGCCACGCTCGATGGCGGTGTGGATGGCGCTGATCTCCCCTTGGAAGCAGACACTCACCAGCCCAGAACCCACCTTGCGATAGCCGATGCAGCTGACGCCTGCCGCTTTGCAGGCGGCGTCCACCGCCTGAATGGCGGCGACCAATCCTCGCGTTTCAATTACGCCCAAACTTTTCATCGTCGACTCCTGTTAATGGCGGACCAAGCGAATATCGAAATCAAATTGTGCAAAGAAGGCCTCCAGCCGATCCAATTCGTCCGGCGTGTAAGAGGGGTCTTGCGCAATCGGGTAGGGCATATCCAGCCGCTCATACTTCTTGCGGCCCAGCTGGTGGTACGGCAGCATGTCGATCCGCAGGATATTTCCCCGCTTTGCCAAGTTCTGCACATATTCGATGGCGCCGGTAATGGCATCCCATGAATCGTTATATCCACGGATGAGCGGCATGCGCACAATCACCTTGGCGCCGTAATCAACCAGCCATTCCAGATTGCGGCGAATACCTTCATTGCCGATACCCAGCATCGCCTTATGCTGTTCGCTGTTGATTTGCTTGATGTCGAACAAAAAGGTATCGGTGACGGGCGCCAGCTGCTGGTAATTGGCCTGCGAGGTGGTGCCCTGGGTCTCGATGGCGGTATTGATCATCATCTTCTTGCATTCGCTAAACAGCGCGACGGCAAAGTCGGTCTGCAGGCTCATCTCGCCGCCGCCGATGGTGACGCCACCGCCGGAGGAGATGTAAAAGTCATAGTCCTGCATGATGATCTCCATCAGCTCGCTGACGGTGACATCCTTGCCCATGATATCCAGCGCATGCTGGGTGCAGACCTCTTCGCATTTGCGGCAGCCGATGCAATCCTTATTGCGATCGACGAAGTGTTTCATGCTGCCGTTCTCCTCGGCCCGATAATGGACTCCGGCCGGACAGACATTTACGCAGTCACCGCAGTTGATGCATTTGTCGTGCGAAAACATCACCTGAAATTGGCTGCTGAGCCCTTCAGGGTTGGCGCACCAGGGGCAGCGAAGGTTGCAGCCCTTGAAAAAAACCAGCGTGCGAATGCCATCGC
>NZ_NEVB01000263.1:0-17515 GCF_002259925.1 Aeromonas sp. A35_P
GTGCGATCCACTTGTTCGCACCTTCCTTAACATTCAGTGACTTGCTGGAAAGGGTGGGAACAATGCGGGGAAGATGGGTGGCAAGCCAGCGGATCATGCTGCAACAGCCGCCAAACGCGGAAAAAAATGGCCCACCGCCAGGGTGGGCCTTGGTGGCAGGCTGCGGATCAGTGATCCTGTTCCGGCTCCGCCAGCCAGATCTGCTGATCCGGATCCGTCTCTTCGCATACCGAGATGCTGACCCCCATGTCCAGCAGCTCGTGCAGGGTGAGATTGTCCGCCAGGTTCATGGTGTCGCCGTTTTCGTTGGTAAAGCGCATGGTGTCCGTCCTCTCCTTGGTGGGATCCCTCTCAGTCTAGTCAAAGGCGCTCACTTGCGATAACCAGCAACTGCTGAGGGCACTCCCCTCCTCCAGCTCGCTCAGCCGATCGCACACCTCCTCCGGAAACAGGGTACGGGCCCATAGCCGGCGGGAGAGATCCGCCACGCTCTCCTGGGCGCCGGCGGCGAGCCAGCCGGCCAGCTCCCCCGCCACATCGGGGTAGCAGATCTGGCCCGGGGCCGTCGCATCCAGCCAGGCCCGCACCGCGTTGGCATCCAGCGCATCCATCAGCCGCGCCAGCCCCATCAGTTCCAGGGTCTTGCTGTTGGTCAGCTGCTCGAACTGGCCTCCCAGCGGCTTGACCAGCAGCTTTTTGCCAAGGGAGAGCGCCTCCGAGGCGAGCTCGAAGCCACCGTTGGTGATGACCCCGCGACAGCCTGCCAGCACCTGCTTGAACGCCTCACGGGCCTGTGGCTCGAAGCGGATATTGCGCCACTGGCTGGCACTGCGAATGGCCGGATGAAAGCAGACGAAGCGTTGCTGGTTGAAGCGCGACAACAGGGCCGCGATCGCCTCGGTCTGCTCGAACGGCAGATAGACCAGGATCTGCTGGTTGTCGGGCCCCTGGCTGATGGGATCTATGATGGGCGGCAACAGGGGCTGGCCGAAGTGAAACCAGTGCAGCCCGAGGGACTGGCGCACCGGCGCGAAATGGCGCATCAGCTGGCGGTTGAAACCGCTCTCCCCCCAGCGTGGAATGGGCCAGTCGAAGCTCGCCTGATGGCTGATGGTGAGGCTCGGCTTGTCCCAGCGGCGGGCGGCATGGGCGCTGATCGGCTCGAAATCGCTGATGACGAGGTCGTAGTCGCGACAGTCGAGCGCTCGCATGTCGCGCCAGAAGCGCAGGGGCGAGAGTCCCTTGAGGGTACGCCAGTTCGAAATGGCCCCCTCATGGCTGACGAAGGTGATGCCGGGAAAGGTGCGGTAGTCGCCGAATTCGGCCATCTCGAAGTAGCCGTCCGCAGGGCGGCCGCTGAACAGATAGTCCACCGCGAGACCACGGACCCGCAAGGCCCGCGCCAGGGTACGACTGCGACTGATGTGGCCGTTGCCGGTCCCCTGCACACCGAACAGTATCTTCATCCCTGCCCCCAGATGAGCGCCAGCAGGGCGCAACCACCGCCGAGCAGGGCGCCGGCCACCAGGTCGCTCAGATAGTGCACCCCGAGCAGCAGACGGGACGCCCCCACCAGCGCAGCCCAGACGAACAGCAACGGCGCCCAGAGCGGGAAGCTGGCCGCCAGCACGGTTGCCATCAGGAAGGCGGCAGCGGTGTGGCCAGAAGGCAAACTGTAGCGGTCGGAGGGGGTGATGAAGACCGGCAGCCCCACCGGGCGCTGGCGTTTGAGGGCATTCTTGAGCAGCAGGTAGAGCGGCAGCTCGAGGGCGAATGCCAGCAGAGCCAGCTTCACCAGCTCGCGCTCGGCGTCCCCCTGCCACCAGAGCAGGGCCGCCAGCACGGCGTAGAGCGGGCCGTCACCGGTACGGGAGATGAGCCGGCTGATCCTGGCCTGTGGCCGGTTGTAGGCGTGAAGCAGGCAGATGCGGCACACCTGCAGGTCCCATTGCTGGATCTTGTTCATAACCCCTCCTTCCCTGAAGTCTTGGAGCAGACTAGGGCGGCGGGGTGACACTTGGTTGACGTTCAAATAACAGATTTATGAAAAAAGGGCCGAATGGCCCTTTTTGCTACCAGCGTGGCAAATGATCAGTTCAGGGTGCCGCGCAGGCCGTTTTCCATCAGGCGGCAGTTGTGATCCGCCAGGCGAGCCATGAAGTGCTCATCCACGGTCAGGCCGAACACCTGCTCGTAGAGATCCTTCATCACGAAGGGCTGCCACATCATGCTGAGGAAGGAGATCTTCAGCATCTCGGGATCCAGGTTGTCACCCAGTTCACCGTTGTTCTTCATGGACTCCAGCAAGGCATCGAACTGGGACAGCTGGCGTTCCAGCAGGCGGTTCAGCACAAAATCCCGACCCGGACTCTTCTCGGTCGATAATGCGCTGGAGATGGCGGAGGTCAGCTCGCTGTTGGGCGCCATCACCTGGTAGTAGGTATTGAGCAGATCGTTGAGGCTGCGGTTGCCGGTCTCGTCGTGCCAGGCCTGGTCGAGCGGCTCGGCCACATCCCCCAGCACTGCCTTGTAGAGGCCCTCTTTGCTGCCGAAGTAGTAGTGGATCATGGCCAGATTGGAGCCAGCCAGCTCGGCGATCTCGCGGGTCGTCACCTTGCTGTAGGGGGTGTTTAGAAAACGCTCGCGAGCGGCACAGAGCAACTTGTCACGGATGTCAGAACGTCCGACCGGACGACCAGGTCTACGTTTTTCCATTTAATACCTCGAATAATTCAGCAGAAACTGACAAGTCGATCTGATTGTACAGATGATCGAGTACAGCAGGAATGACCAGATAATCGGGCAAGGGCCGAATATGGGACAAGTAAATTTGCACTCCTTTACAATCCGATTAAATAAACCAGCGAAATGAACCGGGTGCGTACGGTTGACACAGCATAAAAATCTCGATATTGGTAAAAGCGTTATCGACTGCAAGGATTGATTCATCATGCGTATTGCCGCTCCGCTACTACTAATCTCCCTAATCGCGACCTCTCGCGCGGGATCCTTGTAGCCGGGCTCAGGCATAGCCGGAATTTACAAAAACCCGTGCACCCTGCACGGGTTTTTTTATGCCAACGCAGGATGCACGTCACCGAACTTAGGAAGAGGGAAGTCACATGTCAGATCGGGTCATCATATTCGACACCACCCTGCGCGATGGTGAGCAGGCCCTGGCGGCCAGCTTGACGGTCAAGGAGAAGCTGCAGATCGCCCAGGCACTGGAGCGGCTCGGTGTCGACGTCATGGAGGTGGGGTTCCCGGTCTCCTCCCCCGGCGACTTTCAATCGGTGCAGACCATTGCACGTCACATCAAGCAGAGCCGGGTCTGTGCCCTCGCCCGCGCCCTGCCCAAGGACATAGACGCCGCCGGCGAAGCCCTGCGAGTCGCCGAAGCGTTTCGCATCCACACCTTTATCTCCACCTCCTCCATCCACGTCGAGAGCAAGCTCAAGAAGAGCTTCGAAGACGTGCTGGAGATGGGGGTCAGCGCCATCAAACATGCCCGCCGTTATACCGACGACGTGGAGTTCTCCTGTGAAGATGCGGGCCGCACCCCGATAGACAACCTGTGCCGCATGGTGGAGGCCGCCATCAAGGCCGGCGCTCGTACCATCAATATTCCCGATACCGTGGGCTACACGGTACCGACCGAGTTCTCTGGCATCATCCAGACCCTGTTCAACCGGGTACCCAACATCGATCAGGCCATCATCTCGGTCCACTGCCACGACGATCTGGGCCTCTCGGTGGCCAACTCCATCGGCGCCGTGCAGATGGGGGCCCGCCAGATCGAGTGCACCATCAACGGCATCGGCGAGCGGGCCGGCAACTGCTCGCTGGAAGAGGTGGCGATGATCCTCAAAACCCGCGCCGACCTGCTCGGGGTGCACACCAACATCCGCCATAGCGAAATTCATCGCACCAGCGCCCTGGTCAGCCAGCTCTGCAACATGCCGGTGCAGCCGAACAAGGCCATCGTCGGGGCCAACGCCTTTTCCCACAGCTCCGGCATCCACCAGGACGGCGTGCTCAAGTCGAAAAACACCTACGAAATCATCACCCCAGAGAGCATCGGCCTCACCCAGAACAACCTCAACATGACCTCCCGCTCCGGCCGCCACGTCATCAAGCACCGGATGGAGTCCATGGGCTACGCCGAGAGCAGTTACGACCTCGACGATCTCTACACCAAGTTCCTCACCCTGGCCGACAAGAAGGGGCAGGTGTTCGATTACGATCTGGAGGCGCTCGCCTTCTTCAGCCAGATCCACGAAGAGCCGGAGCACTTCAAGCTGGAGTACCTCGGCGTACAGAGCGGCAGCTCTGTGATGGCCACCGCCTCGGTGAAATTGAAGGTGGGCCAGGAGATCGTCAGCGAAGCCGCCACCGGCAACGGCCCGGTGGACGCGGTCTACCAGTGCATCAACCGCATCACCGGCTACGAGATCAGCATCGACAAGTACGAACTCAAGGGCAAGGGGGAAGGCAAGAACGCCCTCGGCCAGGTCGACATAGTCGCACAGTACAAGGGCCGCAAATTCCATGGCATGGGCCTGGCCACCGACATCATAGAGTCTTCCGCCCAGGCGTTGATCCACGTGATCAACAGCATCTGGCGCGCCGATCAGGTGGCCGAACAGATGGAACGCAACGTCGCAAAAACAGACAAGATCAATACGGAGAGCGTGTGAGTATGAGCAGTTATCGGATCGCAGTATTGCCGGGTGACGGCATTGGCCCGGAAGTGATGGCCGAGGCCGTCAAGGTGCTGGAAAAGGTGCAGGCCAAATTCGGCTTCACCCTCGACTACGAGCGCCATGACGTGGGCGGCATCGCCATCGACAACCACGGTACCCCGCTGCCCCAGAGCACCATAGCCGGTTGTGAAGCAGCCGACGCCGTGCTGTTCGGCTCGGTCGGCGGCCCCAAGTGGGAGCATCTGCCCCCCAACGATCAGCCGGAACGCGGCGCCCTGCTGCCCCTGCGCGCCCACTTCAAGCTGTTCTGCAACCTGCGTCCGGCCCGTATTTACACCGGCCTCGAGCAATTCTCCCCGCTGCGGGCCGACATCTCGGATCGCGGTTTTGACATCGCCTGCGTGCGCGAGCTGACCGGCGGCATCTACTTCGGTCAGCCCAAGGGGCGTGAAGGGGAAGGCCCCACCGAGAAGGCCTTTGACACCGAGGTGTACCATCGCTTCGAGATCGAGCGCATCGCCAAGATCGCCTTCGAGTCCGCCCGGGTACGCAAGGCCAAGGTCACCTCCATCGACAAGGCCAATGTGCTCGCCTCCTCCATCCTGTGGCGCGAAGTGGTGACACAAGTCGCCAAGTCCTATCCGGACGTGGCGCTGAATCACATGTACATCGACAATGCCACCATGCAGCTCATCAAGGATCCGTCCCAGTTCGACGTGCTGCTCTGCTCCAACCTGTTCGGTGACATCCTCTCCGACGAATGCGCCATGATCACCGGCTCCATGGGGCTGCTCCCCTCCGCCAGCCTCAACGAATCCGGTTTCGGTCTGTTCGAGCCGGCCGGTGGCTCGGCCCCGGACATCGCCGGCAAGGGCATCGCCAACCCCATCGCCCAGATCCTCTCCGCCGCCCTGATGCTGCGCTACAGCCTGGGCCAGGAAGCCGCCGCCCAGGCCATCGAGCAGGCCGTGGCCCAGACCCTGGCCGAAGGCTACTTCACCGCCGACCTGCATCAGGCCAGCGCCAAGCACCCGGTGCAGAGCACGGCCGAGATGGGCAGCCAGATCGCCGCGCGCATCTGACCCCACGGCATCGATAACAAGGAAACCGAGCAATGGCCAAGACCCTCTATCAGAAAGTATTCGACGCCCACGTGGTGCGGGAAGTGGAAGGGGAAACCCCACTCATCTACATCGACCGCCACCTGGTGCATGAAGTGACCAGCCCGCAGGCGTTCGACGGCCTGCGCGCCATGAACCGCCAGCTGCGTCGCCCGGATCTGACCTGGGCCACCATGGATCACAATGTCTCCACCACCACCAAGGACATCGCCGCCTCCGGCGAGATGGCCCGCATCCAGATGGAAACGCTGGCCCATAACTGCAAGGATTTCGGGGTTCGCCTCTACGATCTCAACCACAAGTACCAGGGGATCGTCCACGTGATGGGCCCCGAGCTCGGCATCACCCTGCCCGGCACCACCATCGTCTGCGGTGACTCCCACACTGCCACCCACGGCGCCTTCGGCTCGCTCGCATTCGGCATCGGCACCTCCGAGGTGGAGCACGTGATGGCCACCCAGACCCTGAAACAGGGCCGCGCCAAGACCATGCGCATTTCGGTCAACGGCAAACTGAGTGATGGCATCAGCGCGAAAGACGTAGTACTGGCCATTATAGGCCGGGTCGGCCACGCTGGCGGTACCGGCTACGTGGTGGAGTTCGCTGGCGAGGCCATCGAAGGGCTCACCATGGAAGGGCGCATGACGGTGTGCAACATGGCCATCGAACTCGGTGCCAAGGCCGGCATGATCGCCCCCGACCAGACCACCATCGACTACATCCGCGGCAAGGAGTTCGCCCCCAAGGGCGAGGCGCTGGAGCAGGCCATCACCTACTGGCAGAGCCTCAAGAGCGATGCCGATGCCAAATTCGATGCCGAAGTGGTGCTGGACGCCGCCGACATCGCCCCTCAGGTGACCTGGGGCACCAACCCGGGTCAGGTGATCGCCGTCAATGAACCCATTCCGGCGCCGGAATCCTTCAGCGACCTGATGGAGCAACAGTCCGCCCGCAAGGCCCTCGCCTACATGGACCTGCAGCCGGGCCAGAAGCTCTCCGACGTCGCCATCGACAAGGTGTTCATCGGTTCCTGCACCAACAGCCGCATCGAGGATCTGCGGGCCGCTGCCGCCATCGCTCGTGGCCGCAAGGTCGCCGCTGGCGTGCAGGCGCTGGTGGTGCCTGGCTCCGAACAGGTGAAGGCGCAGGCCGAAGCCGAGGGGCTCGACAAGATCTTCATCGAGGCCGGCTTTGAGTGGCGCCTGCCCGGCTGCTCCATGTGTCTGGCCATGAACAACGACCGGCTGCAACCGGGGGAGCGCTGCGCCTCCACCAGCAACCGCAACTTCGAAGGGCGTCAGGGCCGTGCCGGCCGCACCCATCTGGTGAGCCCGGCCATGGCCGCCGCCGCCGCCGTCACCGGCCGCTTCGCCGACATTCGCGCACTGTAAGAGGGAAGAGAGATGACAGGATTCAAACAACACAAAGGGATCGTCGTCCCCCTCGACAGCGCCAACGTCGACACCGACGCCATCATTCCCAAGCAGTTCCTGCAGAAGGTCAACCGCATCGGTTTTGGCAAGCACCTGTTCCACGACTGGCGCTTCCTGGACGATGCGGGGGAGCAGCCCAACCCCGAGTTCGTGCTCAACCAATCGCAGTTCGCCGGCGCCAGCATCCTGCTGGCCCGCGAGAACTTCGGCTGCGGCTCGAGCCGCGAGCACGCCCCCTGGGCGCTGGCGGACTACGGCTTCAAGACCATCATTGCCCCGAGCTTTGCCGACATCTTCTACGGCAACGCCATCAACAACGGCATGGTGCCGGTACGCCTGAAGGAGGAGGAGGTCGACGCCCTGTTCCAGCTGGTTACCGCCCAGCCGGGCATCCAGATCGAAGTGGACCTGGAAGCCAACCAGGTGCGGGCAGGTAGCCTCACGTTCGGCTTCGAGATCGATGAGTTCCGCCGTTACTGCCTGCTCAACGGGCTGGATGCCATCGGCCTGACCCTGCAGCACGAGGCCGCCATCAGCGCCTTCGAGGCGAAACAGCCGAGCTGGATTTAATCAGCCAGTTGCAAAAAACGAGTAGAATCAACAGGGAGCCTTGGCTCCCTGTTTTATTGTCAGGCCTAGGTGCACGCCATGGCCCGCCACTTCTGCATACCCGACGGGACACCTGGATGAAGATGACGCTTGCCCTCCCCCTGCTCTGCAGCCTCTGGCTGGCGCTGCCGGTCTGCGCCGGGCAGACCTATTTCAACAGCAGCGGCGGTCAGCTCAACGTCGGCTGGCAGGAGAAGGACGGCAAGGCGCAACAACTCACCTATCGGCTGGAGGCAGGCAAGCTGCCGCCGCTTATCGCCTATCGGTCGGCCCGCATGCAGGAGGACGTGCTGCAGAGTCTGCTGCAGCAGGGAGTGATCGAGTTCCCCACCGTGCAGTTCTCCCTCTCCCGCCCCGAGATGGAGCTCAGGCTCAAGGGCCGTCAGCCCGAACAGGTCGCCAAAGCCATGAGCTGGCTCACCCAGCAGCGCGACAAGCAGGAGGCAGAGTGGCTCAAGCTGCACTACTTTCAGCCGTTCACCGCCCCCGACGGTGCCGCCGCCATCAAGCAGGATCACGTGCGCATCGCCCTGGAGAGCCGCAGCGAACTGGCACCGCTGGCCGAACAGCTCAAGCAGCAGGGCAGTACCGAGACCGAGGCGCGCCAGAAGACCACGGCCCACATGCTCGACTTCATTCAGGCCATCCCCTATCAACTGCTCGACAGCCAGTCGGGCCGCCAGGGCAAGGGCTTTCTCAGCCCGCGCCAGGTACTGGAGCAAAACCAGGGCGACTGCGACAGCAAGGTAACCCTGATGGCCGCCATGCTGGCCCAGCTCTTTCCCGAACTGAAACAGGCCATGGTGTTCGTGCCGGGTCACGCCCTTCTGGGAGTGGCGCTGCCGGCCAAGCCGGGCGAGGCCACCTTGAGCTGGGAAGGGGAAACCTACCTGTTGATGGAGCCCACCGGCCCGGCCCAGCTGGCGATGGGCCAGCTGGCGCCGACCAGCAAGACCTTCATCGACAGCAAGCAGCTCAGCGTGCAGCCGGTTCGCGCCGACAAATAGGTGGTAGAACGTCTAAACACCAAAATGAAAGCGACCAGCGCAAGCTGGCCGAGAGAAGCTGGGAGATGGGTAGATCAGGCGAGAGACTGGAACTCGATGGCCAGCAAGAGCCCGTCCTCCTCTTCCAGCACCCTGATGATGCGGGCCTGCGCCTCGAAGGGGGGCAACAGGTTGTTGTTGGTGGCCAGGCTCACCCGGATGGGCTGGGTCGTATCGAGCTGGTGCTCCGGCACCGAGATGCCCATGCCATTGGCGCTGAGATCCCGGCAGACCCCCTCCAGTACCTGCTGCTGCTGGAAGATGGTGACGGGAGCATTGATTATCATGCGCTGGAAGGCGCGTCTTTCCTTGGTGCTGGTGATCACGCAAACATCCTCTGTTGAGCTGATCCGTCTCGCTGGCCCGCAGAAACAATTGTGCTGGCCTCCCCCCAAGAACGTTAATACAATGCGGTGCGTTTCTCAAACGGGGTGCGGTCTACCGCTGAGATTATACCCGTGAACCTGATCCAGATAATGCTGGCGGAGGAATTTGAGGCATGGCGCTCGTTTTTGCGCCCTCATCCGCTGGCACCTCATTGCTAAAGGGAGTGCCACCCATGAAAACCCTGCTGCTGGTCGCCACCGGCCTGCTCTCCGCTCAGGCCTTTGCGGCGGATACCCTCACCGTCTACACCTACAACTCCTTCACTGCAGAGTGGGGACCCGGTCCCAAGATCAAGCAGGCCTTCGAGAAGGAGTGCGGCTGCACCCTCAAGCTGGTGCCGCTCGAAGATGGCGTGGCCATCCTCAACCGGTTGCGACTGGAGGGCAAACACAGCAAGGCCGACCTGGTGCTGGGGCTGGACGATGCCCTCGTCAGTGAAGCCAAGCAGAGCGGCCTGTTCGCCCCTCACGCCACCAAACTGGATGGCCTCAAGGTGCCCGGCGGCTGGCAGGATGACACCTTCGTCCCCTACGACTACGGCTACTTCGCCTTCGTCTACGACAAGGAGAAGCTCAAGCAGCCCCCCAAGAGCCTGAAAGAGCTGGTGGCGCGGCCCGACCTCAAGATCATCTATCAGGATCCCCGCACCTCCACCCCAGGCCAGGGGCTGATGTTGTGGATGAAGTCGGTCTACGGTGACCAGGCTCCCGCCGCCTGGGCGCAGCTGGCCAAAAAGACGGTCACCGTCACCAAGGGGTGGTCAGAGGCCTACGGCATGTTCCTCGATGGCGAGGCGGACATGGTGCTCTCCTACACCAGCTCCCCGGCCTACCACCTGATTGCCGAGCACAAGCCCCAATATCAGGCGGCGGCGTTTGAAGAGGGGCACTACCGCCAGGTGGAGGTGGCCGCCAAGCTGGCCGGCGCCACCCAGGGCAAGCTGGCGGACCAGTTCCTGCAGTTCATGATAAGCCCCGCTTTCCAGAACGAGATGGCGACCGGCAACTGGATGTATCCGGTGATCGACACACCGCTGCCCAAGGGCTTCGAGCAGATGATCACCGTAGCTAAGCCGCTCGCCTTCAGCTCTGACCAGGTGGCCGCCAATCGCAAGGGCTGGATCCGCGAGTGGCTGCAAGCCGTTACCCAGTGAGCCGTCTCTTCGTGAAACCTGGGGCGCGTCTGCTCTGGTGGCTGCCGGGCAGTGCCGCCACCAGCCTGATCCTGCTGTTGTCGCTGGGGCCGTTGGCAGCCCTGTTGTGGCAGGCCGGGGGGCTAGCCCCCCGAACCCTGCTGGCCGACCCCTACCTGCGCCACGTGCTGGGCTTCAGCCTCTGGCAGGCGCTGCTCTCCACCCTGCTGAGCCTGGGGCTGGCCATTCCGGTGGCGCGCGCCCTGGCACGGCGTCGTTTTCCGGGGCGAACGCTGCTCATCAAGCTGTTCGGCCTCTCGCTGGTGCTGCCGGTCATCATCGCCATCTTCGGCATCGTCGCGGTGCACGGCAAACAGGGCTGGTTGCCGCAACTGCTGCACTGGCTCGGGCTCGCCCCCGGCAACTACCTCTACGGCCTGTTCGGCATCCTGCTGGCCCACGTCTTCTTCAACATGCCGCTGGCCGCACGTCTCTTGCTGCAGAGCATAGAGGGCATCCCCGAATCAAGCTGGCGCCTCGCCAGCCAGCTCGGCATGCGCTCATCCCACATCTTCCGGCTGCTGGAGTGGCCGCTGATCCGGGCCCAGCTGCCGGGCCTGGCCAGCCTCATCTTCATGCTCTGCTTCACCAGCTTCGCCACCGTGTTGGCGCTGGGGGGCGGCCCCAAATCCACTACATTGGAGGTGGCCGTCTATCAGGCGCTGCGCTTTGACTTCGATCTCGCCACCGCCGGCGGACTGGCGCTGGTGCAGCTCATCCTGACCGCCGCTCTGCTGATGTTGCAGCACAAGCTGCAGAGCAGCCCGGCCAGCCGGATCACCGCTCATCGCCCCTGTCTGCGGCCGGACCGCCATCAGCCGGGCAGCACCCTGGTGGATGCCATTGCCCTCGCCATTGGGCTGGCGGTATTCCTGCCCCCCTTGCTGGCCATCGTGGTGGCCGGCCTCAACCCTGGTCTGCCGGATGCACTGGCCTCAGGCAAGCTGTGGCTGGCCAGCGGCCAGTCGCTATTGATTGCGCTGGCGGCGGGCAGTCTGGCGACCCTGCTCGGCAGCGCGCTGCTGCTCACCAGCCGCCATCTGCGGGTTAGGGAGCACAAGCGACGGGCCGCCGCCCTGTGGGAGACCAGTGGCTCGGTGATCCTGATGATCCCGGCGGTAGTACTCTCCACCGGCCTGTTCATCCTGTTCATGCCGTTTGCCGATGTCTTTGCCCTCGGCCCCTGGCTGGTGGTGCTGGTCAACGCCCTGATGGCGCTGCCCTATGTGCTGCGCACCCTCTCCGCCCCCATGCAGCTGGTGGTGCGCCAGTACGACCGGCTGGCCGACAGCCTGGGGGTACACGGCCTGCATCGCCTGCGACTGGTGGAGTGGCCCCTGTTACGCCGTCCGCTGGGTCAGGCGGCGGCGCTAGCCATGATCTTGTCGCTCGGCGATCTCGGTGCCATCGCCATGTTCGGCAGCCAGGAGCTCACCACCCTGCCCTGGCTGCTCTATCAGCAGCTCGGCAGCTACCGGCTGACCGAGGCGGCCGCCACCGCCCTGCTGCTGCTCACCCTCTGCTTCTCCCTGTTCTGGCTGGTAGAGCGGGGGCTTGGAGGAAAACATGCCGACCATTGAGAGACAAAAGACCCGGCGCTACCGTCTCGGCGGTTGTGCTGGCCGCTCAAACGCCCCCTTGAGAGGAAAACATGCTGAACATTGATGAGCTGGTGACCAGCTACCCGGACTGGCGCGTCAGCTTCAGCGCCACCCTGCCCAAGGGGGAGATCACCGCGCTGATCGGTCCGAGCGGGGCAGGCAAGTCGACCCTGCTCGGCATGATCGCCGGTTTCGTGCCGATAGAATCCGGCACCCTCAGCTTCGATGGTGAAGATCTGCTGCCGCTGGGCCCGGCCGCACGGCCGGTCACCACCCTGTTTCAGGATCACAACCTGTTCCTGCACCTGTCGGTATTCGACAACATCGCCATCGGCTTGCACCCCGGCCTGCGCCTGAACGCCGCTCAGCGGGCTCAGGTGAAGGATGCCGCGAACCGGGTCGGCCTCGGCGAGATGCTCACGCGGCTGCCGGAGCAGCTCTCCGGCGGCCAGCAACAGCGGGTGGGGCTGGCCCGCGCCCTGGTGCGGGGCAAGCCGCTGCTGCTGCTGGATGAGCCCTTCTCGGCGCTCGATCCGGCCCTGCGCCGGGAGATGCTGGCGGAGGTGGCCAGGCTCGCCTGCGAGCAGGACATCACGGTACTGATGGTCTCTCACAACCCGGAGGATGCCCAGCTCATCGCCGATCAGGTATTGTTCATCGACGAGGGGCGCATCGCCCTGCAGGGTACGCCGGACATCCTGCACAACAGCGATCACCCCGGGCTGCTGCGCTACCTTGGCCGCGCGCTAGCGCCATAGTGAATGGCTAACAAGCTGATGGTCTCCCACCCACTATCAGGCCGGAGGATGCCCTGCAGGGTACGCCGGACATCCTGCACAACAGCGACCCCCCCGGGCTGCTGCGCTACCTTGGCCACACAAATAAACAGTGACCGGCAACCGGATCAAAAAAGGGGAAGCCGGTCGGCTTCCCCTTTTCATATGAGGATGGATAGTCAGATCAGAGGTTTTCCTCGGCGAAGGAGGCGAGCTTGCTGCGCACCACCCCGTTCAGGAAGATGTTGGCACTGCCATCGAAGTCCTTGAAACGCTCGACTATGTAGGTCAAACCCGAGGTCACCGGACTCAGGTAGTTGGAGTCGATCTGGGCCAGGTTGCCGGAGCAGACGATCTTGGTGCCCTCGCCGCAGCGGGTGATGATGGTCTTGATCTGGGATGCAGTCAGGTTCTGGCACTCATCCAGCAGCACGAAGGTGTTCTGGATGCTGCGCCCGCGCATGAAGTTGACCGATTTGAACTGGATGTTGGCCTTCTCCATGATGTAGCTCAGCGACCCGCTCATGTTCTCGTCCTGCTTGTGCAGCACCTCCAGGGTGTCGGTGACCGCAGCCAGCCAGGGCATCATCTTCTCTTCTTCGGTGCCGGGCAGGAAGCCGATGCTCTCGGCAATTTCCGGGGTATTTCGAGTGACGATCACCTTCTCGTAGATCCCCTTCTCGATCACCAGCTCCAGGGCGGCAGCCATGGCCAGCAGGGTCTTGCCGCAGCCCGCCGGGCCGGTCAGGATCACCAGATCGATGTGCGGGTCGAGCAGCGCATCCAGCGCCATGCCCTGATAGACGTTCTTGGGATGCACCCCCCACGCCTTGCGAGACATCAGCCGCTCGCGCCCCAGATCCTTGATGCGTATCTTTTGGTTGTCGTGGCTGAGTACCCGGGCGGCAAAGAAGTTCTCTTCATCGATCAGGTACTGGTTGACGTGCACCCCCTCCAACAGCTTGGCATCGATGAGGTGGACGGTATCGCGGCCATGGGTCTCGCTGTCGCACTCGCCGACCCGCTCCCAGAAGCTGCCTGGGACCGTCTGGAAGCCCTTGGCGAGCAGCCGGATATCGTCAATCAGCTGGTCGCTGCGGTAATCCTCGACGTGGGCAAGCCCGGCGCCCTTGGCCTTGAGACGCATGTTGATGTCTTTGGTAACCAGCACCACCTGCCGCTTCAGCTCATGCTTTTGCAGGTAAAGAGCCGCGTTGATGATGCGGTTGTCGGCCTCCTTGTCGGTGAACACCTCGGCATCCTGGGGCAGATGGTGGTCGCTGAAAATGGAGATAAGGCCGCTCGCCTCGCCGGCCAGCGCCACCCCCTGCACTATCTGCTCGGGTGTCGCGTCGCGGAACACGTCCTCCAGCGCCCGGATTGCGATGCGCGCATCACGGCTGACGTCCTTGTGGCGATCCTTGATGTTGTCTAGCTCTTCCAGCACCGTCATGGGGATGAGCACGTCGTGCTCTTTGAAGGAGTAGATGGCGAGGGGTTCGTGAAGCAGAACGTTGGTATCCAGGATAAACAGCTTTCGGTCCGTATTGTCCATAAGCATCCTCCTTGGCACTGAAGGTGCCACGTGTGTGAATCTCAGATGTCATTGAAACCACACGGCCGTGACAGTTTTATTACCCCCAACGCTACGCCCGATTTTACCATCACGCAACAAATCACTTGGGCACCCCGCGTGTTTGCGCAGAAAAACAGCAGTAGCCCTTTGCCGACACTCCAGGGCTCAGCCGCACTTGGAGTCGCCGCAGTTAAGGCAGGTCATGCAGCCATCTTTCTGCACCAGCGCCTTGCTGTGGCACTTGTAGCAGAGCGCCGCACCGGGGGGAAAACCGCCCTCAACCTGCAGCTCATCGGCTTCTTGCACGGCTTGAAGCTCCGCCTGCTTGCCGGCCAGAAACGCCTGCTGGTGCTCATCCAGCCCGGCCACCTTGAGCATGCCAATCTCGGTGAGGTGGGTCTCGATCACGTTGCCAATTTCGGCGATAAGGGACGGTACGTACTTGCCCTTGTTCCAGTAGCCGCCCTTGGGATCGAACACGGAGCGCAGCTCCTCCACCAGAAAAGTGACATCCCCCCCCTTGCGAAACACCGCCGAGATGATGCGGGTCAGCGCCACGATCCACTGGTAGTGTTCCAGGCTCTTGGAGTTGATGAAGATCTCGAATGGCCGGCGCGTCTCGTGCACCGTCCCCTCATTGAGCACTATGTCGTTGATGGTGATGAACAGCGAATGCTCGGAGACATGCTCCGGCGTCTTCAGCTTGTAGGTGGTCCCCATCAGCCGCTCCGGCCGCAGCACGGTCTCGTGCATCTGTACCACGGCATCCTGCCGGGCTGGCTCTGCTTGCGGCTCATCCCGGGTTTTCACCTGGTAGGCGACGATCTTCCCATCGATCTTCTTGACCATGAACTCGTCCTCAAAATTTGCCGTAATAGCCTTCTTTCAAGGCATCGTAGAGGTTGGCGGCGGTATGCAGCTCACCATCGTACTCGATCTCCTCATTCCCTTTCGCCGTGACGACGGAGCCATCTTCCAGGGTGAACTCGTACTGAGTCTTCTCCAGACCCTGCTCCTTCACCAGCACGCCCTGGAAGGCTGCCGGATTGAATCGGAAGGTGGTGCAGCCCTTGAGTCCCGAATCCGAGGCGTAGAGGTAGATGTCCTTGAACTGTTCGAACGGAAAGTCGGTCGGCACGTTGGCGGTCTTGGAGATGGATGAGTCGATCCAGCGCTGGGCTGCCGCCTGAATGTCCACATGCTGCGCCGGCGTGATGTCGTCGGCAGTGATGAAGTAATCCGGCAGCCGGGTCGCCTCATCCTCGGCATAGGGCATGGCGGCCGGATTGACCAGCTCGCGATAGGCAAGCAACTCGTAGGAGTAGACATCCACGCTCTCCTTGCTCTTCTTGCCCGGCTTGATGACGTTGCGGCCGTAGTGATGGGCAAAGCTCGGCTCGATGCCGTTGCTGGCGTTGTTGGCGAGCGAGAGCGAGATGGTTCCGGTCGGTGCTATGCTGCTGTGGTGGGTGAAACGCCCCCCCACTTCGGCCAGCTCGGCAACCAGGGCGGGATCCACCTCGGCCACCTGCTGCATGTAGCGGCTGTAGCGCGCGTGCAGCACCTTGCCCTTTACCTTGTCGCCCGGCTTGATGCCATCCGCCGCCATCTCGGGGCGCAGTCGTAGCAGCTTGCCGGTCACGTCGAACTCCTGCTCCATGATGGGCGCCGGGCCCTTCTCCTTCGCCAAGGCCAGGGACTCGCGCCAGCCGGTCATGGCCAATTCCTGGGAGACCTGCTCGGTAAAGGCGACGGCGGCGGCAGAGCCGTATTTTATCCGCAGCATGGTGAGCGCCGAGCCGAGGCCGAGGAAACCCATGCCATGACGGCGTTTGCTCATAATTTCTTCGCGCTGCTTGGCCAGCGGTAGCTGGTTGATCGCCACCACGTTGTCGAGCATCCGGGTGAAGATGGCCACCACCTTGCGAAACGCGGGCCAGTCGAAGGCGGCCTGTTCGGTGAAGGGGTCGCGCACGAAGGCGGTCAGGTTGACGGATCCCAGCAGGCAGGCCCCATAGGGAGGCAGAGGTTGCTCGCCACAGGGGTTGGTGGCGCGGATCGCCTCGCAGAACCAGTTGTTGTTCATCTCGTTGACCTTGTCGATCAGGATGAAACCGGGCTCCGCGTAGTCGTAGGTGGAAGTCATGATGACGTTCCAGAGCCTGCGGGCTGGCAGGGTCTTGTAGACCTTGCAGGCGACCTGCCCCAGCTCGTTGAACACCACCCCTTCCCTGTTCGGCCAGTCGGCCCACAGCACTTGGGCGGGATCATCCAGCGCAATGCCGTCCTGCTCCACCTCTCTGGCGGTGTAGGGGAAGATAAGCTGCCAGGGGGCATCCTCTTTTACCGCCTTGACGAACTCTTCGGTGATGAGCAGGGAGAGGTTGAACTGGCGTAGGCGGCCATCCTCCCGCTTGGCCTGGATAAACTCGGCCACATCGGGGTGACGAATATCCATGGTGCCCATCTGGGCGCCACGACGCCCTCCCGCCGACGAGATGGTGAAACACATCTTGTCGTAGATATCCATGAAGGAGAGCGGGCCAGAGGTATGGGCCCCTGCGCCGGAAACGAAGGCCCCGCGCGGACGCAGGGTTGAAAAATCATAGCCGATGCCGCAACCGGCCTTCAGGGTCAGCCCAGCCTCGTGCACCTTGCCGAGGATATCGTCCATCGAATCCTCGATGGTGCCGGAAACGGTGCAGTTGATGGTGGAGGTAGCCGGCTTGTGCTCAAATGCGCCGGCATTGGAAATGATGCGGCCAGCAGGAATGGCACCATGGCGCAGGGTCCACAGGAAGGGCTCATACCAGGCATCAGGGTCATGCTCCTGCGCAGCCAGCGCCCGGGCAACCCGCTGGTAGGTGTCATCGATGGCACCATCGATGGGAGTACCATCCTTGCTCTTGAGCCGATACTTGCTGTCCCAGATCTCGAGGGAAGTCTCCTGCAGAGGAATACGACGAGAGCCGCTCTCACTCTCTCGCACCGGATGTGATTTAGCCATGTTCAATCAACCTCCTGGATATGCCGCGACCTCATGACAGTAACAGTCATAACTACATATAGAC
>NZ_NEVB01000264.1:0-62587 GCF_002259925.1 Aeromonas sp. A35_P
TGCGAAGGTGGCGGAATTGGTAGACGCGCTAGCTTCAGGTGTTAGTGTCCCACGGATGTGAGGGTTCGAGTCCCTCTCTTCGCACCATACTGCAATATGCTCTTATCAGACGGCATGTAAATTCAGACTGATAACCCGATGTGCGAAGGTGGCGGAATTGGTAGACGCGCTAGCTTCAGGTGTTAGTGCCCCCCGGGTGTGAGGGTTCGAGTCCCTCTCTTCGCACCATGCTTCTGGCATGTAAAACGCAGAAAATGCGCTCCAACCGCATTTAAAAACCAGCTGGAGAAAATCAGTGTGCGAAGGTGGCGGAATTGGTAGACGCGCTAGCTTCAGGTGTTAGTGTCCCACGGATGTGAGGGTTCGAGTCCCTCTTTTCGCACCATTCATTCTGCAAAAGGCCCATCACGAAAGTGACGGGCCTTTTGTTTTTACTCCTTGTTATGACTATGCTTTTGACGACTCACCGCCCATCGTCATGCCAAGGAATGCATATGATACTGGATACCGACATTCACAACTTCTACGAGCATCTGGTGCTCAAAGAGATTGAGAAGCAGGGGCTCAACCAGACGCTGAACGCCAACCAGATGGCCGATCTCTGCTGCCTGACCCTGAACCAGCTCCCCTCCCACTATATTCGCCATGACGTCGACATGATCTACTTCCTGACCGATGCCAAGCGCAACGAGATGGAGAAGAACGTCATCACCTCCCTCAAACAGGCGCTGGAAAAGGTGCAGAGCGCACCGGCCACCTCGTCATAACCAGGGCTGCTGCCAGACAAGGGCCGCCACACCGGTCATGCCGGCCACCGGCAGCAGGATCAGCGCTGGTCTCAGCCTGGGTTCGAACATGACCCAGGCGGCCAGCAAGAAGCCCAGACTCCATACCCCGTACTCCCTCTCCTGACCCCAGATCAGGACGGCCAGCAGCCCGATCAGCAGCATGGCCCTCACTATCCATCTCATGAAACACTCCCCTCCAATAATTGATAACAATTATCATTTGTATTTTTGGAGTATGCAATCGGACTTTCCTATCGGAGTCGAATGTCCCATCGGGGCAGACAGAGCACTCAAAAACGGGTTATGAGATCAACTAAATTGTAAGTTTTTCAATCAAAATTGCATTTTTGCCAAATCAGTTGGGATTTGTCCCCCCTGGTTTGTGGTAGATTGCGGCCTCTTTTTGGGTGGGCCCCTCGGGATACGTGTATCCACAGGACGAGAGGGACCGACCTTGGCGAGCAAGAGTTTAGGAAGTATCTATGCAAAACCAACACAACCACATCCGATTGCCGGGCATGTCGCAGGTGTTTGCCTGTCTGGCCATTTTCCTGGCCCTGACCTTCTCCTTCACCAGCGTGCTCGACCTGCCAATCCAGTTGGCACTGTTCATCGCCTGGTTCGTCATCATGGGGCTCGGCATCAAGCTCGGCCATGATTACAAATCCCTGGAGCAGGCGGCCGTCGACGGTGTCGCCAAGGGGATGGGGGCCATCCTGATCCTGGTCTCCGTCGGTGCCCTGGTCGGCACCTGGATTGCCGGCGGCATAGTCCCCAGCATCATCTACTTCGGCCTCAAGGTGATACACCCGTCCATCTTCCTGCTGGCGACCCTGATCATCTGCTCGCTGACCTCGCTGGCCACCGGCACCTCCTGGGGCTCGGCCGCTACCGCCGGCATCGCCATGATGGGTATAGGCCACAGCCTAGGGGTACCCGCGCCGCTGGTAGCCGGTGCCGTGCTCTCCGGTGTCTACTTCGGTGACAAGCTCTCCCCGCTCTCCGACTCTGTGGTGCTGGCCTCGACCATGTCCAACGTCGACGTGATGGAGCACATCAAGGGGATGCTGCCCATCAGCCTGTTCTCCTACGTCATCACCGCCGCCCTGTTCACCGTGGTCGGCATGCAGTACTCCGGCAACGTCAGCCTGGAGCAGGTCAACCTGGTGATGGAGGCGCTCGACAAGCAGTTCAACATCACCCCGCTGGCCATAGTGCCCGTGGTGCTGGTGCTGGGCCTGTTGGCCAACCGCAAACCCGCCTTCCCGGTGATCAGCTTCGGCGCCCTGCTGGGCCTTGTCTGGGCCATCCTGTTCCAGGACATGGATCCGGTGAAGGCGATGCACTCCGCCTACAGCCCGTTCGCCATCACCTCCGGCGTCGACTTCATCGACAACATCCTGGGCCGTGGCGGCATGGAGTCCATGCTGGGCTCGGTGGCGGTCATCATCTTCGGTCTGGGCTTTGGCGGCCTGCTGGAGAAGGTCGGCATCCTGGAAGTGATCGCCAGCGCCTTCGAGAAGCGCATCAAGGGTGCCGGCAGCCTGACTACCCACACCATAGGCACCGCCTTCCTGGCCAACGTGTTCGGCTCGGCCATGTATGTGTCGCTGATCCTGACCCCCAAGATCATGGCCAAGAACTACGACCGGCTGGGGCTGGCGCGCAAGAACCTCTCCCGCAACGCCGAGTTCGGCGGCACCCTCACCTGCGGCATGGTGCCCTGGAGCGACAACGGCATCTTCATGGCCGGGGTCCTCGGGGTGGCGACCCTCGACTACCTGCCCTACATGTGGCTCAGCTTCACCTGCATCATTGTGACCATCACCCTCGCCTATCTGGGCAAGGCGGTGAACCGGATCCCGGTGATCGAGGCGGCCAGCTCCCGCTAACCGCCGGAAAAACCATGACAAAGGCGCCAACACGGCGCCTTTTGTCTGGGCGCGATTCGAGGTTAAGCTGGCAGTCACCTTGATCGCACGCGGCAGGATGCCCAGATGAACTTCACCTTTCGCCAGATCCGCTATTTCGTGGCGGTGGCCGACAGCTTCTCGGTCAGCCGCGCCGCTGCCGAGCTGCACATCTCCCAGTCGGCAGTCACCAGCGCCATCCGCGAGCTGGAGAGCGAGCTCGGCGCCCCCCTGTTCGATCGCAACCCGCGCGGGGTCAGCCTCACCACTCAGGGCCACCAGTTTCTGCTCCATGCCCGTCGCATCCTCGGCGCCATGACCGAGGCGAGCCACTCCCTCAAGGCGGTGGCCCAGCAGGATCAGGGGCGGCTCACCATAGGGGTGACGACCCTGGTGGCCGGCTACTACCTGTCGGAGGCGCTCGGCCGCTTTTGCCGCGCCTTCCCGGCGGTACAGATCGAGGTGAAGGAGGATGAGCAGCCCTATCTCGAGCACCAGATCGTCAACGGCGAGGTGGATGTGGGGATCCTGATGACCAACCGCACCATCCGCCAGGAGGCGTTCGATACCGAGCTGCTGACCCGCTCGCCGCTGCGGGTCTGGCTCGCCGCCAACCACCCCCTCTGCGCCGAATCGACCCTCTCTCTCAAGGCGCTCGGCGAAGAGCCCATGATCTCGCTGACCGCCGACCAGCTGGACCAAATCATCGGTGGCGGCCTGCGCCGCTACGGTATCGCGCCGCGCATCGTGCTGCGGACCGCCTCGGTAGAAGCGGTGCGCAGCCTGGTGGCCAGCCAGCTCGGGCTCGCCCTGCTGCCGGACTTTGCCTACCGCCCCTGGTCGCTGGAGCAGGAGCGGGTCGAGGCCCGCGCCATCAAGGAGCCCATTCCCGCCATCGACATCGGCCTGGTGTGGCGACGTGGCTCCCGGCTGGAGTGGACCGCCCGCGAGTTCATCGACATAGTGCGGGATCAGAGCCGGCTGCGGGCCCGGCAGACACTCCCTCGCTAACTCTCTCTTGCCGGGCGACCACTAAAATTCAGATTCATCTGCACTCGATATCGATTTAGCAGATACCTCTGGCGTTAAAAATTGAAATTCTCATTGCTCAGCGCTTCTCCTACGCTCATGACTGGTTAACAGGATGTTAATTGTCAGCGTGGCATCACCACAGTGCCCGCCCCAGCAAGGAGAGCAAGATGAAACTGACCCCCCTCACCCTGGCCCTGATCCCCGCCCTGCTGGCAGGACAGACCCAGGCTGCCCCCACCACCCTCGGCAAGGGTGAAGGCCAGCTCAACATCGTGGCCTGGGCCGGCTACGTGGAGCGCGGCGAGACCGACAAGAACTACGACTGGGTCACCGGCTTCGAGAAAGAGACCGGCTGCAAGGTCAACGTCAAGACGGCCGCCACCTCGGACGAGATGGTGGCGTTGATGAACGAGGGGGGCTTCGATCTGGTGACCGCCTCCGGTGACGCCAGCCTGCGCCTCATCGCCGGCGGCAAGGTGCAGGCGCTCAACCTAGCGCTCATCCCGAGCTACAGCAAAATTGATCCCCGCCTGCAGAATGCCCCCTGGCACACGGTGGACGGCAAGCACTACGGCGTGCCCTACCAGTGGGGCGGCAACATCTTGATGTACAACACCAAGGTGTTCCCCAAGGCGCCTGACTCCTGGAGCGTGGTGTTCGAGGAGCAGACCCTGCCGGACGGCAAGTCCAACAAGGGGCGGGTACAGGCGTTCGACGGCCCGATCCACATCGCCGATGCCGCCCTCTATCTGATGAGCCACCAGCAGGCGCTCGGCATCAAGGATCCTTACGAGCTCAACGAAGATCAGTACAAGGCCGCCCTCGACCTGCTGCGCCAGCAGCGTCAGCTGGTGGGGCGCTACTGGCACGACGCCTTCGTCCAGATCGACGACTTCAAGAACGAGGGGGTGGTAGCCTCCGGCTCCTGGCCGTTCCAAGCCAATACCCTGATCGCCGACAAGCAGCCCATCGCCACGACGGTGCCCGAGGAAGGGGTCACCGGCTGGGCCGACACCAGCATGGTGCACAGCGAGGCCAAGAACCTGACCTGTGCCTATAAGTGGCTGGAGCACTCCCTGAGCAACAAGCTGCAGGGGGATCTCGCCTCCTGGTTCGGTTCCGTGCCCGTGGTGCCGGCCGCCTGCGAGGGCAATGCCCTGCTCGGGAAAGAGGGGTGCAAGACCAACGGCATCGACAACTTTGATCGGGTGCACTTCTGGCGTACCCCCGTCTCCCAGTGCAAGAGCCAAGGGACCTGTGTGCCTTACTACCGTTGGGTCTCAGACTATATCGCCATTCTGGGTGGTCGCTGAAGTTGCCTGAGTAAATGCCTATGGGGCCGGACAGGAGTCCGGCCCGCTTCCCACACAGACAAGGACGTCCCATGAACGCCGTACAATTTGACCGGGTCAGCCGCCACTATGGCGAGGTGAAGGCGGTCGACGACATCTCTTTCCAGATCCCGGCCGGCGAGTTTTTCACCCTGCTGGGGCCGAGCGGTTCCGGCAAGACCACCTGCCTGCGGATGATCGCGGGCTTCGAATACCCGAGCGAGGGGGAGATCCGGCTGTTTGGCGAACCCTGCTCCACCGTGCCCCCCTACGATCGCAACCTCAATACCGTGTTTCAGGACTACGCCCTGTTTCCCAACATGGATGTACGCGACAACATCGGCTACGGCCTGATGCTCAAGGGCGTCGCCAAGGCGGAGCGTTACCGCAAGGTGGACGAGATGCTGGAGCTGGTGCGCCTGCCCGGCGTCGGCAACCGCAAACCGGGCCAGCTCTCCGGCGGCCAGCGCCAGCGCATCGCCATCGCCCGCGCGCTGATCAACCAGCCGCGCATCCTCTTGCTGGACGAGCCGCTGGGTGCGCTCGACCTCAAGCTGCGCGAGCAGATGCAGCTCGAGCTCAAAGCCTTGCAGCGCCAGCTCGGCATCACCTTCATCTTTGTCACCCACGACCAACAGGAGGCGCTCTCCATGAGCGACCGCATCTGCATCTTCAATCAGGGCAAGATCGAGCAGATAGCCGCGCCGGATACTATCTACGACGCCCCCGCCACCCCCTTCGTCGCCCGCTTCGTCGGCACCGTCAACCTGTTCGAGGGAGAGCAGGCCCGCCGCCTGTGCGGCGATGCGCGCCAGATGATGGTGCGCCCGGAGCGGATCCGGCTCGCCGAGGCCGGTACGCCCGGCTGGTCCGGAGAGGTGCGCGAGGTGGAGTACCTCGGCCCCTTCGTGCGCTATCGGGTCGATCTCGGCGAACAGCTCGAGCTTATCGTCAACCACCCCAACGAGGGCCAGGCCCGTCTGCCCCGTGGCACCCGGGTCAGCCTCAGCTGGCCGGAGCAGGCGATCCATCGCCTGCACACCGCCCCTCTGGGAGCTCAACCATGAGCGCCCCCCACAGTGCGAGCCTTGCCATGAGCCACGCTACCGACCCCGTTCGCGTCAGGCCGCTGCGGCGCCTCTCTACCCTGCTCTACGGCCGCTCCGGCCTGCTGCTGGCCATCCTGCTCGGGCCGCCCCTGCTTTGGCTCGGCATCATCTACGTCGGCTCCCTGATGATGCTGCTCTCCAACGCCTTCTTCGGGCTGGATGAGTTCAGCGGCCAGATCCGTCACGAGCTGGGACTGCAGAACTTCGTCGCCCTGCTGCGGGCGGAAAATCTGGACGTGATCCTGCGCACCGTCGGCATGTCGCTGCTGGTGACCCTGGCCTGCGCCCTGCTCGGTTTCCCCGTCGCCTACTACATGGCGCGCTACACCAGCGGCAAGACCCGGGCCCTGTTCTACGTCGGTATCATGTTGCCGCTCTGGTCCAGCTATCTGGTGCGGGTCTACGCCTGGAAGCTGATCCTGGCCAAGGAGGGGGTCGTCAGCTGGCTGGCAGACACCCTGGGGCTGGACTGGCTGCTGGACGCTATTCTCTCGCTGCCGGTGATCGGGGGGCCGTCGCTCTCCTTCTCCCGCCTCGGCACCTTCATCGTGTTCGTCTACGTCTGGCTGCCCTTCATGATCCTGCCCATCCAGGCGGCGGTGGAGCGGATCCCGCGCTCTCTGCTGGAGGCGAGCGGCGATCTCGGCGCCACCCCGGCCCAGACCTTTCGTACCCTGATCCTGCCGCTGGCCCTGCCCGGCGTGGTGGCGGGCTCCATCTTCACCTTCTCCCTGACGCTCGGGGACTACATCATCCCCGGCATCATAGGCAACTCCACCATGTACATAGGTCAGGTGGTCTACATGCAGCAGGGCACGGCGGGCAACCTGCCCTTCGCCGCCGCCTTCTCGCTGGTGCCGATCCTCATCATCGCCATCTACCTCACCATCGCGAAACGTCTGGGGGCTTTCGATGCGCTCTAATCAACCCATGAAACGGGACCATGGCAGCCAGCCCTCCGGCCTGCTCAAGTACGCGGCCATCGGCGGTCTCTTGTTCCTGCACTTTCCAATCCTGTTCATCTTCCTCTACGCCTTCACCAGCGAGAGCAAGAGCTACCAGTTCCCACCCCCCGGGCTCACCCTCAAGTGGTTCGAGGTGACCCTCAACCGCCCCGACGTGTGGCGCGCCATCCAGCTGTCGCTGGAGGTGGCCGGGCTTGCCACCCTGGTGGCCATGGTGCTCGGCACCCTGGCGGCGGGGGCCATCGCCCGCAGCCGCTTCTTCGGCCAGGAGGTGGTGTCGCTCTTGCTGGTACTGCCCATCGCCCTGCCCGGCATCGTCACCGGTATCGCGCTGCGCTCCGCCTATGGAGTGATGGAGATACCCTTCAGCTTCTGGACCATCGTCATCGGTCACGCCACCTTCTGCGTGGTGGTGGTCTACAACAACGCCCTGGCGCGCTTTCGCCGCACCAACCAGAGCCTTATCGAGGCGTCGATGGATCTCGGCGCCGACGGCTTCCAGACCCTGCGCTACGTGATCCTGCCCAACCTCGCCACCGCGCTGCTGGCGGGGGGCATGCTGGCGTTCGCGCTGAGCTTTGACGAGGTGATCGTCACCACCTTCACCGCCGGCCAGCAGACCACGCTGCCGATCTGGATGTATCAGGAGCTGATCCGGCCACGGGACAGGCCGGTCACCAACGTGGTGGCGCTCATCATAGTGGCCTTCACCACCATTCCCATTCTGCTTGCCTACTACCTCACCCGCGACGGCCAGGACGTCGCCGGCAGTGGCAAATAACGACTCAACGCGTGCGCAAGGATGCAACCATGAAACTCTCTACCCAACTCTTGATCGATGGCCAGTTCGTCACCGGTGACGGCCCGGCCGAGCCCATCCTCAACCCTGCCACCGGGGAACTTCTCGCCTCGGTGCCAGAAGCCTCGTTCGAGCAGGTGAACCGGGCGGTGAACGGCGCCCAGCGCGCCTTCGCCCAGTGGAGCCGCACCACACCAGCTCAACGCAGTACCCTGCTGCTGCGCCTGGCCGATGCCATCGAACGCCACGCCGAGGAGTTTGCGGCGCTGGAATCCCTCAACTGCGGCAAGCCCTATCTGGCGGTGCTGAACGATGAGCTGCCGGCGGTAGTGGACTGCTTCCGCTTCTTCGCCGGGGCCGCCCGCTGCCTGCAGGGGCCACTCGCCGGGGAGTATATCGAGGGGCACACCAGCATGATCCGCCGAGATCCCATCGGGGTGGTGGGCAGCATTGCCCCCTGGAACTACCCCCTGATGATGGCGGCCTAGAAGATGGCCCCGGTGCTCGCCGCCGGCAATACGGTGGTGCTCAAACCCTCCGAGCAGACCCCCCTCACCGCCCTGCGCCTGGCGGAGCTCGCCAGCGAGCTCTTCCCGCGCGGCGTCATCAACATCGTCTGCGGCCGGGGCGAGAGCGTGGGGGCGCCGCTGGTAGAGCACCCGCTGGTGCGCATGGTGTCGCTGACCGGTGACATTGCCACCGGCCAGAAGATCCTGCAGAGTGCCGCCCGCACCATGAAGCGCACCCACCTGGAGCTGGGGGGCAAGGCGCCGGTCATCATCTTCGACGACGCGGATCTGGAGGCCGTGGTGGCGGGCATCCGTACTTTCGGCTTCTACAACGCCGGCCAGGACTGCACTGCCGCCTGCCGCATCTATGCCCAGGGCAAGATCTACGACAAATTTGTCGCCGCCATGACGGATGCGGTGGCCTCCATCAAGGTGGGCGGTCCGCGCGAGGAGGGGGTGGAGATGGGGCCGCTCATCTCTGACCGGCAGCGCAACCGGGTGGCCAGCTTCGTGGAGCGGGCCCAGAGCAGCGGTCACGTGGAGGTGACGGCGGGGGGCAAGATCCGCCCCGGCAACGGCTTCTTCTTCGAGCCTACCCTGATCGCCCATGCTCGCCAGGAGGATGAAATTGTGCGTAGGGAGGTGTTCGGCCCCGTGGTGTCGGTGACCCGCTTCAGCGACGCCGAGCAGGTGGTGCAGTGGGCCAACGACTCGGATTACGGCCTCGCCAGCTCGGTCTGGACCCGGGATCTCGGCCTTGCCAGCAAGGTGGCCAGCCACCTGCAGTACGGCTGCACCTGGATCAACACCCACTTCATGCTCACCTCCGAGATGCCACACGGCGGCATGAAAATGTCCGGCTACGGCAAGGATCTCTCCCTCTACGCGCTGGAGGACTACACGGTGCCGCGGCATATCATGGTGAAGTTGTAGAGGCGTAGCAGGAGGCGCTCGACCGAGCGCCTGGCCTGTGGCAAGCACGAGCCCTCCCTGGCCGGGAGGGCTCATTCGTCTTGGAAATACAGTGCATTGCACCGGGTAAGAGAGATGCGGCTGCGCCGCATAAGGCAATGGGGGCACGGTATTGACTCCCCTGATCCTCGCCGAGGCCAGGTGTGCGGCCAACTACCGAGACGCCCCCCGGTTGGGGATTGTCCCTCCCCTCATCCTAAGCCCCATAATGACCGCTCATTGGAGGAGGGCTGCATGTTTATCCTTGAGACCGAGCGCCTGAGGCTGCGCGATATGCGCCTCGACGACGAGGCGGCCTTCGTGGCCATCACCCAGGACGAGCGCTATCAGCGCTTCTACAGCGAGGAGGATGGTCTCTTCATCATGGTGACAAAGCGTCCGCAACCCGGGCTGCAAGACGCTCATCCCATATCCATTACGGTCAGGGCGATAAGCCGGCCTGGTCCCCACAGTGATGACCCACACAGGAAGATGATATGTTGAGCAACCGACACCTTGGCCTTCACGCGTTGAGGTCATCAGCGAGCCGACCAGTGCGCTGGCTGCTGTGGTCCACCCTGCTGATGATCTGCCCTCTCGCGGGAAAGGCCCAGAGCCAGCCACAGATAGACGCCAATCCGACAGGCTACGCCCTGCTCTATACAGGCCCCATTTCGGACCCGGACAGCAACGAGGCGATCGCCGCCGTGGTCAAACAGGCCGGGCTCCCCGTGGTTTATCTCGACAACCTGAGCGATCTCCCGGTCAAGTTGGCGGGCGCCCGTCTGTTTATCATCGGCGGAACCGAAGATGACGTAGAGCCCCTGGTTCATCGGTTCACCCCGGCCATCGCCGGGTCGCTCAAACGCTATCTGAGTCAGGGCGGGCGCTATCTGGGGATTTGCGGCGGTGCCTTTGTCGCGTCTCTGGGTTGGGCCGACGAGGGCAATTATGTGAAGGCGCTCGGTTTGGTGCCGGCAGAGTCTGACGACTACGACGGTGACTTCTCTCCCAAGATCTATGACATTCGCTGGCTCGGGGAGGTGCGCCGCATGTACTACCAGGCCGGCCCTACCTTCGCCCTGCAGCCAGGCACCGAACCGGTGCGTGAACTTGCCTACTTCGACGATGGCCGGATCGCCGCCTTAATCGGCGCCTACGGTAAAGGAAAAGTGGCCGTCTCCGGGCCCCATCCTGAAGCCCCCGACAGCTGGAAAGCCAATGCGCAGGATGGCGATACCATGGAGTCCAATATCCACCTGGCCGTGCAACTGGTGCAGGAGCTCCTCTCCGATCGCCCCGTCCTTACCCCCCGCTAGCGCCGGTATCAGTTCGCCAGATCCCAGGGACATACCTTGGCCAGCCCCTCCTTGCCACTGCTGGCCAGCGCCTGCTGCACCATCCGCTTGTAGCGATTCTTGATGTGCGCGGGCAGGGCCGGCACCAGCAGGCGCTCGTCAAACTCGGGCAGGGCCTGCGGCGGCAACACGGCCTGCTCCTCCGGGGTAAGCGGGGGGCGGGCCGATCCATTGCTGCCGGAAACCGTCGGTGTGCCCATCAACATGCGGCTCTGCAGGGGTTCGCTCAACAGGAAGTCGATCAGCAGGTAGGCCGCCTTGAGCCTGACCGGATCATCCCCGACATCCCGCGCAATCGAGAGGGCATCAAGGGCATAGATGGCCCCCTCCCTTACCATGGCGATGCGCCACTGCTGACCGTTTTGCCGGTTGCACTCCACCAGCTCCAGCCCCCAGGTGGTGGCCAGGCGCTGATGGCGCAGATCCTCGCACCGATTGGCCTGATTGAACCAGAAGCCCCGACTCGCCTTGAGCCGCCGGGTCAGTTGCCCTTCAACCTCATACTGCAACGGGCTATCGGCCAGCATTTCACCACTGGCAAAGAGGGCGGGTGACTTGCCAAGGGAGAGCAGCACGGAGAAGAGCAAGGGCTCAAACTGATCGCAGAAAACCGCAAATTGCCCTTGCCGCGTCGGCTCGGCCAACGCCTGCCAGCTGGTGGGCGGGGTGTTTTCCTGCTTGCTGTCGTAAGCCAGACTGAACATGGCGTAGGAGAAGGGCACTGAATAGTTGCGCTCCCCCAGCTTGTCATACTCGGTATTCTTGAGCGCCGGCCTCACCTCCTGGTAATGGCGCAAGCGGCCAAAGTCGATGGGCAGCAGCAGCTTGAAGAGGGGTTGATGATGCGCCTTGTAGAAGTAGCTGGTCGGCATCACCACGTCGGCACTGCGGGTGCGCAGAGCACGATAGACGCTGTCAAAGTCGGTGAGCAGTGGCTCGATCCGGGTCACTGTCGCCTCCACCCCCTCGCGCTTGGCGTACTCGGCAAATTGCTGTTCATATCCGGCGGGCAGATACCCCCACTCCAGCAGCCTGAGCTGCACCGGGGCAGCCAGGGCCGACCCCATACAACAGCAGGCCAACAAGACGAGACTACGCATGATCACCACTCCCACAACAGGTTCTTCAGGGAGTATAGGCTTCTGTGGAACGGGAAAACGGCAGGCGGCAGGCTGCTGTCAGCGGACGGATGTCGCCAAGCAGACCCGCGCAATGCGTTGAACAGGCAGAATGTGTGCAAGCTGCACGGTACCGACGGTATGGTCGGACAGGGAAATAAAAGGCGGTATATCGGAACAGAAGATCTGTCGCGCTCGCGGCGCGGGAGTGTGGCGCAAGAGTGCGCTGCGAGCTGGTCGCGCCGAGGATCTGCCGTATGGCGATCAACGACCGGCTTGCACCTTTGAGCTCGGTAGCCAGAGCTGGAGCATATTCTTGCCAACGACGACAGGGAGGCCTCGGCCTCCCTGTCTTGTCTCGCGTGGATGTCCGGTTGCCCGGGGATCCCTTAGCGCTGACGCCCGCTGCCGATACCGAACGGAATGCGGTAGTCGCTGCTCTGCTCACCCAGGCTCACGGTCAGGTTGCCCTGGGTGCGGCTCGGGATCTGCACCTGCTGGCTGCCCATCAGGTTGGCGTGCACGGAGGCAACCAGGTCACCAGACTCGTCACGCACTTCCAGCATGGGGTTGCCCTTGCCTTCCACCGCAGCGGTGGCGTGCCAGTTTACAAACAGCACACCCGGGGCGGCGTTGAAGTCAGCCGGAACGGAAGCCTGGGCAAAACCTGCGGTCATCAGGCCTGCAACGGCCAGCATCTTGATTACGTTTTTCATGTTCATTCACTCTCTTGGTTTCTATGTCATTGCCTGGGCCGACGGCCCCGAATCAATGCATCCATGCAAGAGGTTATTCAAATAGTGTGTAGTTCTTTCACCAACATCAGACCTCCTATTTGAAGGTCTCACAGCCTTGAACGACCAGTTATTTGGCCGCTTGGCGTTCCTGCCTAAGCGTTGAGTGAATATTAAACATCCTGGCTCGCCATTGTTAGCGAGATAAACTGGCCTAGATGTTCAAAAAATCTGAAGTGGCTGTACATCCCGGGTTCAGCGAACCGCAGGCCTCCACCGACGGGGTCATGAGCATGATCCGGCTGCCATACGGGGTGACGAGATCACGCCGGCTCGGTGCGCCGGCGCCCGCCTTGCCAGGTGGTGCCCATGGAGGCGACGATGATCGCCGCTATCCCCAGCCACTGACCAGGGGGTAACTGTTCCCCCAGCAACAGCAACCCCATCAGGGCCCCCATGGCAGGTTCACCGCTGGTCAGAATGCCGTAGCTCTTGAGCGGCAGTCGGCGCAGGGCAAACATCTCGAGGGAGTAGGGAATCGCGCTGGAGAGCAGCCCTACCCCCACGATGGTCAGCACCACGGGCAGGGTGAAGGTGGCCTCGCTCGCACCACCGAGGCCGAAGGGCAGCACCAGAAAGGCCCCCACCCACATGCCCAGCGCCGGCGCCTGCGCCTGCGCCTGCGCCTGCGCCCCCAGCAGGGTACCGGCCCGCTTGCCGGTCAGCATATAGAGCCCCCAGAACACCCCGGCCCCGAGCGCCAGCGCCGCCCCCAGCGGATCGAGGGTCTGCTCGGCCGCCCGCAGCGGCAGCAACAACAGCAGGCCTATGATGGCCAGCGCCAGCCAGAGAAAGTCTGCCCGATGGCGGGAGCCGAGCAGCGCCACCGTCAAGGGGCCGATGAACTCGATGGCCAGCGCCACGCCGAGGGGGATCCGCTCGATCGCCAGATAGAAGAGCAGGTTCATGGCCCCGAGCGACAGTCCATACGGGATGGCCCCCAGCAGGGTGCGCCGATCGAGGGGCATTCGCCAGATCCGAAACACCAGCGAGAGGAGCAGAGCGGCGCATCCCAGCCGGAACAAGGTGGTACCCGCAGCCCCGATCAGGGGAAACAAGGACTTGGCCAGCGAAGCGCCGAGGGTAATCGACAGCATGGCGAGGATGACCGCCAGCAGGGAGGAAAAAGCAGTAGTGTTCGGCGGCATCTTGTTCAAACCTGAGCAGACAATGAGAAGTAAAATATATCTGGCGATAGCCGTAATTTCGGTCTAAAACTGGCCCTATTCGATAATTTTTATCTCTCTTTTCATGACCGACAAATTCGATCTGCTCATCCTCGCCGAACTGCAGCAGGATGCCCGCCTGCCGATCCCCGAGCTCGCCCACCGGGTCGGCCTCTCGGCGCCGGCCTGTTACCGCCGCGTGCGGGCGCTGCGGGAGGCGGAACTCATCGAACGGGAGGTGGCGCTGGTGGCACCGGCCACCATGGGCTGGCCCATCACCATGCTGGTGCTCGTGACGCTGGAGCGGGATCACGGCCGCATCGTCGATGAGATGATCGCCAGCCTGCAAGGGGAGCCGGAGGTCATGGACCTCTGGTACGTCACGGGGGAGCAGGACTTCGTGCTGCAGGTCGCCGCACGGGACATGCAGAGCTACGACCAGTTTACCCGGCGGGTGCTGCATGCCAGGGAGCAGGTGCGCAGCTTCAAGACCCTGGTGGTCATGAAACAGCACAAACGCTGCGGAGCCTTGCTGCCAACCTGAAGTGAGGACGCATTGCTCGGTTTGGCCGGCACGTCCTTGGGAACAAACAAGATGAAGGATGGCGCCTTGAGCGCGGCGCCACCGCCACCGGATGAGCGGCGGTGTAGATCTGCACCCCGGGCGCCAGCAGCACGTTGTCGCCGATGTGCACCTCGCAGACGTCGAGGATGGTGCAGTTAACGTTGGCGTAGAAGTTCTCTCCCACGAAGATGTTGGCGCCATAGTCGCAAAAGAACTGCGGGTTGATGGCGCACTCCTTGCCACGGCCGCCCAGCAGTTCATGGAGCAGGGCATCCCGCGCCGGTTTCTCCTGCCAGCTGGTGTTGAAGGTGTGATAGAGCCTGCGGCAGCGCTCGCGCGCCGCTTTGAGCTCGGGGTCGCCCGCATCATAGGGCTCCCCCGCCACCATCTTCTGCCACTCGGGGCCACGTACCGCCGCCTTCATCATCACCTCGCTCATCGCCTACTCCACCAGCCAGATCAGGGATTCATAAGGGCGCAGCATACCCGATTGAGGCCGGGCCGGGCTATCGGGGTAGTTGCCAAGCAGCAAGCGCCCCTTGCCGGTGACCAGCTCGTCCGGCAGGGCGAAGGTGGCCGGCTCGCCGTAGAAGTTGCTCACCACCAGCAGGGTCTGACCGTTGGCCCGGCGGGCATAGGCCCAGATCTGCGGATGCCCCGCCAGCAGCTCCTGATAATCCCCGTGAGTGAAGATGGGGTGCGCCTTGCGCAGGCGGATCAAATCCCGGTAGTGCCAGAACACCGAGTTCTGGTCGGCCAGCGCCGCCTCGGCATTGATCGCGGGATAGTTGGCGGCGGGCTTGAGCCAGGGGGTGCCGCTGGTGAAGCCGGCATTGGGCGCGGTGCTCCATTGCATCGGGGTGCGCGAGTTGTCACGGGACTTGGCGCCGAGGATGGCCAGGATCTCGGCCTCGCTCACGCCTTCAGCCTGCTTGATGGCGAAGATGTTGCGGCTCTCCACATCCTGATAGTCATCGATGCGCTGATAACCGGGGTTGGTCATGCCGATCTCCTCCCCCTGATAGATGTAGGGGGTGCCCTGCAGGCCGTGCAGAGTGCTGGCCAGCATCTTGGCGGCCACTACCCTATGTTCACCCTCATCGCCGAAGCGGGAGACGATGCGCGGTTGGTCGTGGTTGCACCAGAACAGCGCCGACCATCCCTTGCCATGCATACCGCTCTGCCAGTGGTTGAAGATGCGCTTGAGCTCGAGGAAATCGAACGGCGCCTTGGTCCACTTGTCGCCATTGGGATAGTCCACCTTCAGATGGTGGAAGTTGAACACCATGGAGAGCTCGGAGCCATCCAGCGCGCCATAGCGCTGGCAGTGCTCCAGCGAAGTGGACGACATCTCCCCCACCGTCATGGCGCCGACCGGGGCGAACACGTCGCGGCTCACGTCCTGCAAAAATTCGTGGATGCGCGGCCCGTCGGTGTAGAAGCGGCGGCCATCGCCACTGTCGTCGCTCGGGAAGCGCAGATCCTTGGAGATGAGGTTGATGACGTCGAGGCGGAAACCGTCCACCCCCTTGTTCGCCCAGAAGTGGATGATGTTTTTGACCTCGGCGCGCACGGCCGGGTTCTCCCAGTTGAGATCCGCCTGCTCGCGGGCAAACAGGTGCAGGTAGTACTGACCGGTGGCCTTATCCAGCTCCCAGGCGCTGCCGCCAAACTTGGATTGCCAGTTGTTGGGCACGCCACCTTCCACCGGGTCCTTCCAGATGTAGTAATCGCGGTAGGGGCTGTTCTTGTCCCCCATCGCCGACTTGAACCAGGCGTGCTCGGTGGAGGTGTGGTTCACCACTATATCCATCACGATGCGGATGTCGCGTGCGTGGGCGGCGGCCAGTAGCGCCTCGAAGTCGGCCATGGTGCCGTAGGCGGGATCAATGTTCAGATAGTCGGCGATGTCGTAGCCGTTGTCCACCTGCGGCGAGACGTACACCGGAGTCAGCCAGAGGGCGTCGACGCCGAGGGTCTTGAGATAGTCGAGGCGGGCCATGATCCCCTTGAGATCACCAGTACCGCGGGCACCGCTGTCCTGAAAGCTCTTGGGGTAGATCTGGTAAATCACGGCGCTCTGCCACCAGGGTGTTTGGCTCATGGGTCTTGCTCTTGTCTCGAATGAAAAAGGGAGAGGGCGACCCCTGTGGGTCGCCCTGATACGTGGAGTCAGGCGCTGGCCTGAGCCAGCTTGCCGGCCGCCTGCTGGCGCTGGTAAACCAGCAGGGTCAGCACGATAGGCACGACGATGGCCACCAGCATGGCGATGGCATAGACGGCCCAGTATTGCGGCTGGATGGAGAGGATGCCCGGCAGGCCCCCTACCCCGATGCCGTTGGCCATCACCCCGGCGAAGCCGCAGATGAGGGCCGCAAGGCTGGAGCCCACCATGGCGCACAGCATGGGGAACTTGTACTTGAGGTTGATGCCGTACATGGCCGGCTCGGTCACCCCCAGGTAGGCGGAGATGGCGGCAGGTACCGAGATCTCCCGCTCGTTCTCCTTGCGGCTGATGAGGATGATGCCGACCACCGCAGAGGCCTGGGCGATGTTGGAGAGGGCGATCAGCGGCCAGATCGGGGTGCCCCCCATGCTCTGCATCAGTTGCAGATCCACCGCGTTGGTGGTGTGGTGGATACCGGTGATGACCAGCGGGGCGTAGAGGAAGCCGAACAGGGCGGCACCGATGGGGGCAAACGAGCCGGTCATGGCGGCCTTGGCGGCAAAGCCGACGCCGTCACCCAACCAGCGACCGAACGGGCCGATAAAGGCGTGGGCCACGATCACCGCCAGCAGCAGGGAGATGAAGGGGACTATGACCAGGTAGAGGTAGGCCGGAATGATCCGCTTGAGATTGGTCTCCACCCAGGCGAGGAAGACACCCGCCAGCAGGGCCGGGATGACCTGGGCCTGATAACCCACCTTCTGGATGACGAACAGACCGAAGTCCCACACCTCGGGAGTCTGCTGGCCGATGCCGTAGGCGTTCATCAGCTGGGGCGACACCAGCGTGATACCGAGCACGATACCCAGGATCTCGGAGCCGCCCATCTTCTTCACCGCCGACCAGCAGACGCCCACCGGCAGGAAGTGGAAGATGGCCTCGCCCAGCAGCCAGAGGAAGGCGTGCACCTGAGCCCAGAACTGGCTGATCTCGGTGAGGGTGTGGGTGCCATCGTCGAACATCTTGATGTCGCCGATGACGTTGCGAAAGCCCAGGATCAGACCGCCGGTGATGATGGCCGGCAGCAGGGGCACGAAGATCTCCGCCAGGTGGGAGATGCCCCGCTCCAGCGGATTCATGTTCTGGCGCGCCGCCTGCTTGGCGGCCTCCTTGCTGCCACCGCTGACGCCGATCTCTTCGGTCAGCGCCTTGTACCACTGCTCCACCTCGTTGCCGATGACCACCTGGAACTGGCCGCCCTGGGTGAAGCTTCCCTTCACCGCCGGTATGGTTTCGATGGCCTTGCTGTCGGCCTTGGCCGGATCATTGAGGACGAAGCGCAACCGGGTCAGGCAGTGGCTGACGGTTGCGATGTTCTCCTTGCCACCGATCTTGTCGATGAGCGTGGCCAGATGTTGTGCGTTGATCTTGGACATGAGCCTTCCCTCTGTGACTCCATTGATATTGGTCTGCGTCGCCCTTTTGGGCCAGT
Organism: Aeromonas sp. A35_P; assembly: GCF_002259925.1. Taxonomy (NCBI): domain Bacteria; kingdom Pseudomonadati; phylum Pseudomonadota; class Gammaproteobacteria; order Aeromonadales; family Aeromonadaceae; genus Aeromonas; species Aeromonas sp. A35_P. The sequence continues at coordinate 18,055 of NZ_NEVB01000264.1, forward strand.
CTGCGGGCCCGAGCGTTTTTGGTATCGTTCCCATTTAGCATGCCGCCAATTGGTCACGATCAAAATGGGAACGTTCCCAATACGTGGACGAGGTCACAAAAAGCGCGTTTTTTGTGCGGCGCTAGGTGATGGCGTTCACAAAGAGTGGCAGGGGGCTATGGTCGCCAGCGGGCGCTGATCCTGCTCGATCTGGCCGAGCAGCTGGCGCGCGGCCTGCTCCCCCGCCCCCTTGTAGCCGAGATCCAGGCTGAGGGCGTTGGGGAAGAGAAAGGTGAGCATGGGGTTGTTGCCAAGGCCGGTCACCAGCACCTCGCTACGCCCCTGCTCCTGCAGGTATTTCGCGGCGCCGATGGCGAGGGTGTCGCTGGCACAGACCAGGGCGCCCGTGGTCGGGGTGAGCAGTTCCCCCGCCAGCCGGTAGCCGCTCTGCAGGCTGAGATCGCCGAGGGCGCTGCGCGCCGTCAGCCCCTGTTCGGCACAGTAGCCGAGGTAGGCATCGAGCCGGCGCTGGCCGGTGGTGAGGTCGGCGGTGTCCACCCCCAGGTAGGCGATGTCGCGAATGCCGCGGTTAGCGAGCTGGTCCAGCATGGTGCGCACTGCACCGGCGTCGTCAAAACAGACCGAGGAGAAGCCGGGATGGTCGCGGGCCACCAGCACCAGCTTCTCCCTGAGCGGCGCCATGGCGGCATAGTCCAGATCGTTGAAGGCGAACAGAATGATGCCATCCACCCCGCGCCGCTCCAGCACCGCCAGATGCTCCTGCACCTTGGCGGGGGAGAACTTGCTCTCCATCAGCACGGCGTCGTAGCCGCACCGGTAGAGGGTCTCCAGCATGCCGCGCACCGCCTGGTTTTCCGAGCTGGAATCGAGCCGCGAGACGATGATCCCCACCACCTGCTGGCTCTGGCTGCGCATGGCCCGCGCCGACTTGCTCGGCACGAAGCCGTGCTCGGCGATGATCTGCTCCACCCGCTCGCGGGTCGCCTGCTTGACCTTGGGATCCTGGTTGAGCACCCGGGAGACGGTCGACTTGCCGACACCACTGAGTCGGGCGATATCGAGGATGGTCAGTTTTTTGTCCATGAAGTGGCTCACAGGGGCTCGGCGGTGGAATTGCCCACATTGTTGTGATTAACCCCTGTGAATACAAGCCCATGGCGTTAGAATGCCCTTTTGGCGCCGGCGCATGCCGTGCCACCCGCCATCGCACAGGACGCGCATCATGGATCTGTTGGCCAGTCTGCACTTCTCTCTCTCCATCACCGGCCCCATCTGCGTGGTGCTGCTGCTCGGCATTTGGCTCAAGCAGCTGGGCCTGCTGCCGGACAGCTTCGTCGAGTCCGCCTCCCGCCTGGTGTTTCAGGTCACCCTGCCGGCACTGTTGTTTCTCAGCATGGTGCGCACCGATTTCTCCACCATGCCGAGCCCCTGGCTCATCGTCTACGGCCTGCTCGGCACCCTCACCGGCTTTCTGGTGCTGGAGCTGCTGGCGGCCCGCTTCATCCCGGAGCGGCGCCAGCGCGGCATCTTCGTGCAAGGGAGCTTTCGCGGCAACATGGGGATCATGGGGCTGGCGTATGTGCAGAACGCCTATGGCGCCGAGGGGATCGGCGCCGCCGCCCTGCTGGTGGGCTCGGTCACCGTGCTCTACAACATTCTTGCGGTGATCACCCTGACCCGCAGCCTGGGGGGCAGCCAGGGGATCAAGCCGATCCTCAGGGGGATCGCCAAAAACCCGTTGATCATCGCCATCCTGGCGGCCCTGCCGTTCGGCCTGCTCGGCATCGAGCTGCCCCAGTTGGTGATCACCACAGGCAACTATTTCGCCAACATGACCCTGCCGTTGGCACTCTTGTGCACCGGTGCCAGCCTCAACCTCAAGGCCCTGCGCGGCGGTGCCCTGCTGACCGGCTGGGCCACCGCCAACCGGCTGCTGTGCATCCCGCTGCTGCTGGTGATGGGTGCCTGGGCGCTGGGTTTCAGCCCGCAGGCCCTCGGCATCCTGTTTCTCATCAGCTCCACCCCCACCGCCGCCGCCAGCTATGTGATGACTCGCGCCATGGGGGGCGACAGCGCCCTTGCAGCCAATATCATCGCCACCACCACGCTGGGCTCGCTCGTCACCACCAGCCTGGGGGCCACCCTGATGAACTACCTGGGGCTGATGGGCTAGCCAGCCGTGACAGGGAAGCGACGGGTGACTTGACCTTGCCGCGGGCGGCAGCTTTACGCTGACAGTCAATCAACAGAGGAGATATCCCATGACCATCGAACTCACCGTCTCCGGCATGTCCTGCGGTGGCTGCGCCGCCAGCCTGCAAAAAGCCCTGCTGGCCCAACCCGCTGTCAGCAGCGCCAGCGTCGACTTTGCCAGCAGCAAGGCCATCATCGAGAGCGAACTGAGCAAGGCCGAGCTGATCGCCCTGATCGAAACCAAAGGTTTCTCGGCGAGTTAAATTATCTCTATATAGGTATAAAACAGGTTAAAGTTCTGTATCCAGCTGTTTTTTGGTGAGAGTCATCACAAACCCCTGCAACAGAAAGCGCAAACTTGCTGCAATTTTTATCACCCAGAAGGAATTGCAGCATGACTCTCCCGATCCGCAAGACCCTGCTCGCCGCCGTCCTCGGCCTGACCCTCTCCCCGATGGCCATGGCCCTGCCCAGCGTCCATATCCTGGCCACCGGCGGCACCATTGCCGGGGCGGGGCAGTCCGCCACCCAGTCCAACTACGAGGCCGGCAAGGTGGCCATCGAAACGCTGATCGCCGCCGTGCCCGAGATGAAAAATGTGGCAGACGTGCAGGGTGAGCAGGTGGTGAAGATCGGCTCTCAGGACATGAACGACGAGGTGTGGTTGAAGCTCGCCAAGCGGGTCAACGAGCTGCTGGCCAGGGATGACGTGGACGGCATCGTCATCACCCACGGCACCGACACCATGGAAGAGACCGCCTACTTCCTCAATCTGACCGTCAAGAGCGACAAGCCGGTGGTACTGGTCGGCGCCATGCGTCCCTCCACCGCCATGAGCGCCGACGGCCCGATGAACCTCTACAACGCCGTGGTGACCGCTTCCGACCCCGCCTCCAAGGGGCGTGGCGTCATGGTGGCGATGAACGACACCGTACTCGATGCCCGTGACGTCACCAAGACCAACACCACAGGGGTGCAGACCTTCGCCTCCCCCAACTTCGGCCCGCTCGGCTACATCCACAACGGCAAGATCGACTATCAGCGCAGCCCGGCCCGCCAGCACACCAGCAAGACCCCGTTTGACGTGAGCAAGCTCGACAAGCTGCCCCAGGTCGGCATCGTCTACAGCTACGCCAACGCCTCGGATCTGCCGGCCAAGGCCCTGGTGGATGCCAAGTTCGATGGCATCGTCAGCGCCGGGGTGGGCAACGGCAACCTCTACCACACCCTGTTCGATACCCTGGCCAAGGCGAGCAAGGACGGCATTCGGGTTGTGCGCTCCGCCCGCGTGCCGACCGGCTCCACCACCCTGGATGCCGAGATCGATGACGCCAAGTACGGCTTCGTCGCCGCCGAGACCCTCAACCCGCAGAAGGCGCGGGTGCTGCTGATGCTTGCCCTGACCCAGAGCAAGGATCCGGCCCAGATCCAGCGCTGGTTCCAGCAGTTCTGATCTCCCTGCCAGGCCTCGGCCGCCAGAGGGAATGACAGCAAAAAGGGCGGGATACCATCCCGCCCTTTTTCATCGCCAATGGCACGTCAGCCCATGACCAGCCAGCCACAGAAGCCAAGGTAGATGAACCCCACCCAGGCCAGTTTGCCCGCCGTCATCCGTTCCCGACTGAACCCCCACCACAACAACGCCACCGCCAGCAGGGTCACCAGCGAGGAGACCATCATGGTGCTGTCCAGCAGCCAGGGGGTGAACAACAGGCAGAATGCCTTGGGGATGGTGCCCTGGATCATCATGGCCCCCGAGATGTTGGCCAGCGCCAGCCGGTGCTTGCCCTGTCGTACCCAGATCAGCACGTTCATCAGCTCGGGCATCTCGGTCGCCACCGGGCTCAGCAGCAGGGCCGCCAGCACCGGCGAGAGACCGAACAGCTCGCCCATCTGCTCCAGTTGATGGACGAACAGCTGGGCCGCCAATGCCACCACCACCAGCGCAACCAGCGTCTGCAGCAGCACCTTGCCAAGCGCCGGGATCTCGGCACCCGGATCCAGCTTGAGGGGCTCTGGCAACTCGACCTCGTGGCTGTAGGTCTGTTTCAGCTCGCGCCGCACATAGACCAGATAAACCAGTACGAACAACGGGGCCAGCCAGGCCTTGCCGGTAAAGGCCACCATGCCGAGCAGCACGGCCAGCAGGAAGATACCGACGAACCAGGCCTGGTCGCGGCCTATCTCGCGCTGCACCTCGCCATCGATGGCCCTGTGCTCCCGGCTCATGCACAGCAACAGGGTCACGCCGACGGCGGCATAACCTATGGTGGCCAGCACCAGCGGGCCGCCGAGGGCGGCGCCTATGCCTATCTGTTGCTGAGCGGGGGCATCCCCCATCAGCAATGCAGTCAGAGTGACGATGCACTCGGGCAGGGCGGTGCCGAGGGCCGCCAGCAGGGAGCCGGTGGCGCTCTGGGAGAACTTGAAGTGGTGGCCGGTCCATTCGATGCCATTGACGAAATATTCGCAGGCCAGATAGATGGTGACGGCAGAGAGCAGAAATAACAGCAGGGTGATCAACATGATGAGTAACCGCCAGGCGAGCAGAACAACCAATGGACCCGATATGGCTCGCCCGGCTGGCTTGCATATCGAGGCCAAAGGTCTTGCAGAGCGATGGATATCATCGCCGCTCATGCCATGGATCTGAGGATCCAAGAATGTTGACATGAGCCCTGCCCGGATCACGGGCGGGTTGCTACTCCCCTATGACAGTGCGGGCTTTTTACCAAGTTGAGCGCCGCCTCACAAGGCAAACTAATGATCATTCGCTCAACAAGTTGTAAGAGAATGTAACTGCCCTCCCACCGACTTTGCCATCCGGATCCACTCCAATGCCGGTGAGTTCCTCGCCTTGGCACACCGTTTGCTATGAGATGACTACTGTCCACACTGATTTGGGAAGGGTGAACGATGAAACGGTGGATCCAACATTTCTATCAACTGAACCGCCTCAACTGGCTGATGGTCTGGCTGCTGCTCTGCTGCAGCATCATTCTGCTGTTTCCGGCCGGTTTGATGCAGGGGGCCGTCAGCCAGTGGGCCGCCACACACGCCGCCTGGCTCGGCGTCGGCATGCTGATCGCCATCTCCTACTTCTGCAGCCAGGGCTTCCTGATCGCCTGGGAGTGGGCCTGCGACGAGTGGCAGTCCCGCCGTCAGCAGGATCAGCTGGCCCAGATGATCTCCTTTCTCGACTTCAACGAGAAGGCGGTGCTGCGCGAGTTCGTGCTGCAGCGCAAAAGCGTCATAAACTTGCCGATCACCGAGCCTGCCGTCAAAAACCTGATGGATGCCGGCGTGCTCACCTACGCCTATGGCAAACCAGCCCGGGAGAAAGAGGACGAGAACCAGATCCGCGCCCTGATGATCGCCCTGCCGGCCCGCCCGCTGCTCACCTACAAGGTGCTGGGGCTGTCGCGCGGCAAGATGAGCGACGAGCAGGTGGAGCAGATCATGAACGCCAGACCCAAGTTCGCGCAGAAAAGCTTCCAGCGCTGATCGTCGTTCCCGCCAATAAAAAGAGCCGGCCCTGTGGCCGGCTCTGTCGTTTCTGCCCCGTTACTGGGTTCTCGCCTTGAGATAGCCGGCGTAGTCCGGGATCTGCACGCTGAATGCCTGGCGCATGTGGGGGCTGTCCATGATGAAATCGGCGGTCGCCTCGTTGGTGGCGACCGGGATGTTCCAGACTGCCGCGAGGCGCAGCAGGGCCTTCACGTCCGGATCGTGGGGCACCGCATTGAGGGGATCCCAGAAGAAGATCAGCACGTCGATCTTGCCCTCGGCTATCAGGGCGCCGAGCTGCTGGTCGCCCCCCATGGGGCCGGAGAAGAGACAGGTGATGGGCAGTTGTGCCTGCTTGCCGAGCATGGTGCCGGTAGTGCCGGTGGCGTAGAGGTGGTGGAGCTTGAGCTCCTCCTTGCGCCGCATCACCCAGTTCAGCAGGGGGGTCTTCATGTTGTCGTGAGCCACCAGCGCCACTCGCTTGTGGGGCGCCATCTCACGGGCGATCTGTTCCATGGACATCATCCGTAGCAGTGTTGTTTGAATAGAGCCGTATCCTAATCGAAAGCGGCGCCCCTTGCCTTGCCGGGCGCCGTAACTGTGATCACTTCGACTGTTCAATCCACTGCCTGTTCTTCTGCTCCAGCACCGAGATGGGCAGCATGCCGTACTCCAGCACATGGTGGTGGAACGCCTTGAGGTCAAAGCCTGCGCCCAGCGCCTGCTCGGCCGACTCCCGCATCCGGATCAGCGCCAGCTGGCCCGCCTTGTAGGAAGTTGCCTGACCGGTGTAGGCCATGTAGCGGGGCACTTCGGAGCCGATGTCCCCCGCCCCCAGCGCCGAGTTCTCCTTCATGTAGTTGACGGCCTGGTCGTGGCTCCAGCCATACCAGTGGATGCCGGTGTCCACCACCAGCCGCATGGCCCTCAGCATCTCCTCGTTGAGGCGACCGAAGTACTGCAGCTGGTTGTTGAAGGCAGATGATCCCTCGACCTTCACGTCCCCTACCGCCGGATCATAGAGACCGCGCCCCTGATAGAGCCCCATGTCGTGATCCGCTAGGTATTCGGTGTAGAGTGCCCAGCCCTCCGCATAGGCGGTGTAGGAGGCGTTCGCCACGTACTGCGGGAAGTCGGGATCCTTGGCGGCCAACTCCTGGGCGATGGTGATCTGGAAGTGGTGGCCTGGCGCCGCCTCGTGGGCCAGCAGGGTGCTGATGTTCCAGCTCTGCAGACCATAGGGGTAGTAGGTGTTGAGGAAGAACTGCCCCTTGCGACCGGTCTGCGGGTTGCCGTCCTGATACCAGGCCACCCCGCCGTATGGCGCATCCGCATAGGAGACGGGCACCACCTCGTAATCCAGTTTGGGAATGGTGCGCTCGGCATCGAAGAAGTCCGGCAGCACCAGCGCCGCCTTGCTCTTGAAGGCGTTGTACTCCTGCAGTGCCCGCTCGTGTTCGGCCAGTGCCTGTTGCTGCGGCCCGCTCAGGGTCGCCCCGGCCGCATTGTCCGGGTTGAGGCCGGTCGACCAGACCGCCAGCGGGTTCTGGTAGAAGAAGGCCGGCTCGTTCAGATAACGAAAGAAGGCGTAGATCTGGCCGCTCTGCTTGCTCTGGCTCACGTCGTCGCTGTCACACTTGCCGACGGTATGGCACACCTTGACCATGGAGCCGAAGATCCGCTCCACCTCGCTCAGCCCCAGCGCATGCACCTGCTCCGGCGTCATGTCGGTGGTGGTGTGCTTCTTCAGCAGCCAGCGATACCAGTCGCGTCCGTTGGTCATGCCGCAGAAACCGTCGTCGCACTCGCCGCTGCCAAGGCGCACCGCATAGGCGCCGCCGTGCTGGTAATCCAGATAGTCGCGCAGCGCCAGATAGCGGCCGTTGATGCTGTCCAGCACCCCTTTGTACTCGCTGCGCAGCGCCTCGTCCGCCTCTCCCGGCAGTTGCTGCCAGCCGAGATAGGCGCCGGCGATCGCCTCCCCATCCAGCTTGCTGTTGAGCTGGGCCAGCAGCCGATCCACCAGCTCGTCCGGCAGGGTGTTGCCCTGGGCGCTGCCCAGTTCGAACTGGTGCTTCACCTCGGCAAGGTAGCCGTCATAGGCCTTGAGCCAGGTGAGGTGCTCCTGATACCAGGCCAGTGGCGCGGTGGCGGCCCTCGCCTTGCTCGCCGGAACCGGTGCCGCAGCCGGTCGATCGAGGTCGCGCCGCCAGGCGGCATCCCCCGGCGCGACCCGCTCGGCCGAACTCTGCTCGAAGTAGTCGAAGCCGCGCTCGACGGTGCGGGCGGCTCTGCCACTGGCCGGGGCGGCCCCCACGTCATCAGCCAGATCCACTACCCGGTTGCGGAAGTGGTGGATCGGGATCTGGGACTGGGGCAGATCGTACCCCGTCAGGTTGATCTGCAGATCCCAGCGGATCATGTCGTAGAACAACCGGTCCCGTTCGCTCAGCACGCTCGCGTCCAGAGCATCCAGCCGTTTGAGCAGGGCACTGTCGAGGGCCTTGCGCCTGGCAATGCTGGCGGCATCGATGGCAAAGCCGTAGGGATCGAGCGCCTGGCCCTCGCGCAGGGCCTCATCCATGGTCTGCATCAGGGAGGCCTTGGTGGCGGCGGGATCCGCCGGAGCGTTGGAGCTGTTGTCATTGCAGGCCGCGAGCGAGAGTGCGATGGCGCAAGCCAGCGCCAGCTTGTTGGGCAAGAAGTGCATGGTGTAGTCCTTTAACCGTTGTTATTGTTTGCCCCCGAAAAGGGGTTCCAATAGTGCATCTCTCTCGCTCGCTTTTTTGCGACATGATTAACAAAAATAAGCTTACTTTTCATAATGATAAGTCTCATGAAAAGCTATGCAGACGGAGATTAAAAAACCCGCCTGAGCGGGTTTTTTAATCGTTTTTTCATGCCATAACTATTCAGGAACCGCCGTGATGCAGCTGGGACTGCTGATAGTTCTCCAGCCCGATGCGATCGATGAGATCGAGCTGGGTCTCCAGCCAGTCCACGTGCTCCTCTTCATCCTCCAGGATATCCTGGAACAGATCGCGGCTGATGTAGTCCTGCACCGACTCGGCGTAGGCGATGGCCACCTTCAGATCCGGGATGGCATCCATCTCCAGCGACAGGTCGCAGCGCAGCATCTCCTCCACCGTCTCGCCGATGCGCAGCTTGCCCAGATCCTGCAAGTTGGGCAGTCCTTCCAGAAACAGCACCCGCTTGACCAGCTCGTCGGCGTGTTTCATCTCATCGATGGATTCGTGATACTCCTTGTGCCCGAGCGCCTTGAGGCCCCAGTCATCGTAGATGCGGGCATGCAGAAAATATTGGTTGATGGCTATCAGCTCATTGGCCAGCACCTTGTTGAGGTGGGCAATGATCTTGGGATCTCCTTTCATCGACAGTGCTCCTTGGTTCGTGCCTGAGGCTGGGATCCTTAGAGCTTAGTCCAGAAAAGTGACAACAATAGGTCCGGCGAGCCAGCTCGCCTGCGGGAAGGGATTGAAAAAACAGGTCGGTTTTTACCGACATTGCGACCTTGTTCAGGCCACCTCGTAGTAGAGCGGCGCCTGTTCCAGCTCGGCTTTGTCGAGTTCGGCGGCGATGATCTCCATGGTCATGCGCACGCATTTGCCGCACTGGGCGCCGACGTCGAGCGACTGCTTGAGCTGGCGAAACTCGGTCTTGCCTGCCTGTACCGCCTTGCGGATCTGGGAATCTGTGATGCCGCGGCACAAACAGACGTACATAGTGTTTACCTCATGCTGGATTGCCATGAAATCTAAATGAGAATGGTTCGTAGTGCAAATAACTATTGGTAATAAGATCCCCCGCTTGCCAGCCATCAACCCCTTGGTGACAATGCCCTGTCACTGAGGGAAACATCATGCTCAAGAAACTGTTCACTGCCCTGTTTGGCGACCAGCCCGCTCCGGTCGCCGAAGTCACCCCCACCGAGTACGCCGGCTACCTCATCTATCCCGAGCCCATGGCCGAAGGGGGTCAGTATCGGCTGGCTGGCCGCATCACCAAGGAGCTGGACGATGTGCTGCAGACCCACCGCTTCATCCGATCCGATCTGTTTGCCAACCCCGCCGATGCGGAGCGCTTCATGGTGCAGAAGGCGCACACCTTTATCGACCAGATGGGGGATCGCATGTTCGAGCCCCGCAAACCGGCCGACAGCGCTGCTTCATGATGCCGGTTGCGCTCGACGAGCTGCGCCAGGCACTGGCCCGCGCCGGCGAACGGCGGCTGATCTGGCTGGAAGGTGATGAGGCCGATTGCATCGCCCGGGCCGAGGCGCTGCTTGGCGGCCTCTGCTACTGGCTGGGGGACGGCCCGAGCGAGCACCACCCGCAGCCGGCGGCCAAGGCGTTGCAGCGACTCGGTCAGGAGTGCGACACGCTTGTATTCAATGCCTGCAGCGGTTTTCACCCCGATGCGTTCGGGGCGCTGGCGGGCACCTTGCGGGCGGGCGGCCTGCTGCTGCTGCTGACCCCGCCGCGAGCCCAATGGCCTGCCTGGCCGGATCCAGACCGGGTTCGTCTGGTGGCACAACCGGAAGATACGGCACTGGCGGGCCACGGCTTTCTCGCCCGGCTGGTGCGGTTGCTGGCGGGTGACCCCGCCCTCGAGCTAGCCCCTCCTGCAACGGCAACCCAATGGCAGCCGGTTGGGCCGGCGCGACCATTGAGCTGTGATCAGGCCCGCGCCCTGCCCGCCATCCACAAGGTGTTGCACGGTCACCGCCGCCGTCCGCTGGTATTGAGTGCGGATCGAGGCCGCGGCAAGAGCAGCCTGCTGGGGCTGGCCGCCGCCGAGCTGCTGCGCCAACAACCCGACCTGCAGATCCTGGTGACTGCCCCCTCCCAGGCCACGGTCGCCACCCTGTTTGCCCACGCAGCCCGTGCCCTTGAAGACGCGCCGCAACTGCTGGCAAGACTCAGCTACTGCTCGCCGGATCGGCTGGTGCACGAGCCACTGCAACCCGATCTGCTGCTGGTGGACGAAGCCGCCGCCATTCCGACCCCGCTGCTGGAAGCCATGCTGGCCCGGCACGGTCGCATCGTCTTCGCCACCACGGAGCACGGCTACGAGGGTACGGGCCGCGGTTTTCACCTGCGCTTCAAGCGGGTGCTCGATCGCGAGACACCCGGCTGGCAGGAGATCCACCTGGCCGAGCCGATCCGCTGGAGCAGCCGGGATCCGCTGGAGCCACTGGTGTTCCGTCTGCTCGGCCTCAACGCCGAGGTCGAGACGCCGCCTGCCCCCACCCAGCCTGGCTGGCGCCGGCTCGAGCAGGATGCACTGGCTGCCGACGAAGGGCTGCTCCATCGGGTATTCGGCCTGCTGGTGCTGGCCCACTACCAGACCACACCGAGCGATCTGCGCTACCTGCTGGAGAGCCCGACCCTCGACATCCACCTGCTGGAGCAGGGCCCGCATCTGCTCGGGGTGGCGCTGGTGGCCCGGGAAGGAGAGATAGATCCTGAGCTGGCCGAGGCGATCTGGGCCGGGCGGCGGCGTCCGCGCGGCCATCTACTGCCCCAGTCGCTGCTGGCGCACGCCGGCTTCAAGGCGGCAGGCGCACGCAGCTACGCCCGGGTGATACGCATCGCCATCCATCCGGCGCTGCATCGCAGCGGGCTGGGGTCGCTCCTGCTGGCCCACCTCGAACAGCATTATCAGGCAGCAGGGTTCGACTATCTGGGCTCGGCCTTCTCGGCCAGCGCCGATCTGCTGCCCTTCTGGCGCAAGGCCGGGCTCAGGGTGCTGCGCATCGGCCTGCAGCGGGATGCCGCCAGCGGCAGCCACGCCGCCCTGCTGCTCAAGGCACTGCAACCGGTCCGCGCCACCGAGCTGGCCGAGTGGCATCGGCGCTTCGTGCGCCAACTGCCGACCCTGCTGGCGGGTGAGCTGAAAACCCTTGAATCCGAACTGGTGTGGCAGTGCCTGCAGGATGCGGAGGCCAGCTCGAGCAGGCTCGATGGCTTTGATCAGGATGAACTGGCCTGCTTTGCCCACCACCACAAGCCGTTCGAGCTGTGCCAGCCCAGCCTGCAGCGCTGGCTGGCGGGCAACCTGACGAAACTGGCAAAGCTTGACCCCGCCGAGCGACAACTGCTGATCGCCACCATCTGGCAATATGCCGACTTGGGAGCGCTGGCGGCCAGGCTGCAACTGGCAGGCAAGCCGGCGGTCATCAAGGCGCTGCGCAGCCTGCTGGCCCGGCTGCTGCAGCCCGCTACCACTCGATAGGCTCGCCTCGCCAGTCGAGGTAGCTCAGCTCGCCATCCGGCGTCAGCCGCGCCATCAGCGTCACCAGATGCGCGGCAGCCTGCTGCGGGCTGTGCAGACTGCCGGCGGCCAGGTTGCCGTGAAACGGTCGCGAGAGCGGGGTGTCCACCGTGCCCGGATGAAACGCCAGCAGCTTGACGCCGGGCGCCCGCCTGGCGAGCTCGATGGCAGCACACTTGAGCAGCATGTTGAGGGCCGCCTTGGCGGCGCGATAGCCATACCAGCCCCCGGTGCGGTTGTCGCCGATGCTGCCCACCCGGGCACTGAGCACCGCCAGGGTACAGGGGCTCGACCCCAGCAGGGGCAGCAGCTGGCTGATCCAGCGCAGCGGCAGCAGGGCGTTGGTCTGATAGAGCTGGGTCATGGCCTCGAGGTTGAGCGCCTCGAGCCGTTTCTCCGGCCGGATGCTTCCCTGCTGCAGCAAGCCGTTGCAGATCACCAGCCAGCGCGGCCTCGGCGCCAGCTCGCCGATGCGGGCCACCGCATCTGCCAGCTGTTCATCACTGTAATCGCAGCGCAGCCAGTGCAGCCTGGCGCTATTGAGCCCCGCCGGTTGCGGCTGGCGACTGATGGCGATGACGGGCGCGGCACCCGCCGCCAGCCAGTGCGCCACCAGGGCGCTCCCCAGCCCACCACCGGCACCGATCACCACGACACTCTCTTCCATGACTCCCCCCTTGCGGCGAGTGTGATGGCCTTCTCCATCGCCCCGCGCTTTTCCTGATAGGCTGATACGCGCCTTCCAGCCTGCGGGATCAAGCGGTTATGGAGGCGATCTTGTGTGGATCCCGTCGTCAGCGGCGGATCCATTCCTATACTGAGGGAAAACCGCAGCGGCTGCTGCCAGCGCAACCAGAAGCACGAGAGTGACCATGATGGCCAAAGACGGGGAAGAGCGTAAATCCATTCTGACCGAGAGCGGCACCAACGAGCTCGAGATCATCGAATTCCACCTCAAGAAGCAGCTGCCCGATGGCCGCGAGAAAATAGCCTACTACGGCATCAACGTCGCCAAGGTGCGCGAGGTGATCCGGGTGCCGGAGACCACCGACTACCCCAACGCCCAGCGTCACATGGTGGGGGTCTTCTCCCTGCGCGAGCGGCTGATCCCGCTGGTGGATCTGGCCGGCTGGCTTGGTATCAAAACCAACCCGGACAACAGCCACAAGGTGGTCATCGTCACCGACTTCAACAAGATGGCAAACGGCTTCCTCATCGACAGCGTCAGCAGGATCCACCGGGTCTCCTGGGAGGATGTGGAATCCCCCAGCCAGTTCCTGGAGGCAGGCGAGAATGACTGCGTGGTGGCGGTGGTCAGGCGCGACGGCAACCTCATCATGATCCTCGACTTCGAGAAGATCATCGCCGACATCAACCCCGAGCTGAGCATGGAGAAGTACGATGTGACCCAGGATCGCAAGGTCATCATCGACGATCGCATGATGGCCATGCGCCAGGCCAAAACCATCCTGGTGGTGGACGACTCCGCCTTCATCCGCAAGATGATCGAGACCACCCTGCGCACCGCGGGCTACAACGTGGTGACCGCCAAGGACGGGGGCGACGGGCTGGAGATGCTGATGGAGTTCGATCGCCTGTCGCAGGAGGAGAAGATCCCGGTGGCCGAGTTCGTCAGCGGCATCATCACCGACGTGGAGATGCCCCGCATGGACGGTATGCACCTGCTCAAGCGGCTGCGCGATACCCCCGCCTTCAAGACCATTCCCATCGTCATGTTCTCGTCGCTGATGAGCGATGACAATCGCCAGAAGGCGCTGCAGCTGGGGGCCAACGACACCATCACCAAACCGGAGCTGGGCCGCATGGTCGGCATGATGGACAACTTCCTGCTCGGCATCCCCATTCCCAAACCGGGCAACCTGTAGGCCACCGGTCGGCCACGCAAACAAAAGGGCGCCTCGGCGCCCTTTTGCTGCTTGATGGATCAGCCCAGCCAGAGGTAGAGCTGGTGAGCCGCCACCCCGGCACACAGGCCCCCGACGGTGTGGGCCACGATGGCGCGGGAGGTGAGATGACGATAGCCGAGCGCATCCAGCATGGCGGTGTGGGTGCTCAAAAAGCCGCTCCAGCACATGCCCATGGCGGTGAACACCGCCACCTCGTTGCCGGTGATCCAGCCCTTGCCGATGAAAGGGGGCACCAGCGACATGGCAGCCCCGACCGCCCCCAGCGAGGTAACCGGGAAGGCCACCAGCTCGGCATGGGTGAAGCCGAACAGCAGCTCGAACAGCCAGCCCACCTTGGCCGCCAGCACCGGCAGCAGCGCCACCCCCTGGAAGGCCTCGCCGGTATACCCCTTCTCACCAGGGCCGAAGGTCAGCAGCATCACGAAGGTGCTGATGATGAGCACCCCGGGGATCACCGCCATCCCCAGCTCCACCCCGGATTTGCCACCGTCCAGCAGGGCGTTGAGCACCCGCAGCCAGGTGGGTGCAGCCTCCCGGCTCAGGCCGGGCTTGGCCCCCACGCTCGCCACCTCGTCGGCGATCGGGGTCTCCCCCACCAGCGGGCGGATCATCCGCTGCATCAGGCGGGTCGATACCACGGAGCCGATGAGGGCGCCGAGCAGGCCGATCAGCGCCGCACTGGCGGTGGACTCACCCCCCGGCAGCTGCAGGGTGGCCATGAAGGTCACCACGATCAGCCCCATGCCGAAGGCGGTGCCAAAGTTGGTGAGCGAGACCAGCTGCCAGGGGGCGAAGCCCTTGCGAAAGCGGCTGTCCCTGGCGAGGCTGATCACCGCCGGGTTGTCGGAGAAGAAGGTCATCAGGGCCGCCAATGCGGTGCGGCCCGGCAGCCGGAACACCGGCTTCATCAGCGGTGCCAGCAGCACCTCCAGCAGGCGGATCACCCCGAACTCGCTGAGCAGCTGGCTGAGCGCCCCCGACAGCACTGTGATGCCCATGATGAAGAGCACAGTGTTGAGCAGCAGCTGGTGGGCGGTGTTGAACAGGGTGTTGACCAGGGCGGAGAGGCCCATCTGGCTGCCGAGGTAGCCAAACAGACTGCCGAGAATGGCCAGCACCAATACCGGCTCCAGCCAGCGGCGAAGGGAGGCCGCCCCCTGGTGAGAATCTTTAACTGCTTGATTTTCCATACCAATCCTGAAATCTGTCGCTGTGTGGTGAGTATTGTTGTTATGGCCCCCATAAAGCAGGAGCCCTTGTCTTGCGACAAGGGCTCCTTGCATTGATTCTTCTGCCGGACTCGAACTGTGCCATGCGGACTGACTGTCCACCACGCTGGCGACTGAGCCGGGGAGGAGAAAACGGGTGGCCGGACGATCCTGTCCAGTCTGCCTGTCTCGCACCAGCGCACCGGCACCACGGCCTGCCCGGCGACGAAACGGGGCGGCAGTATAGCAACTGGGGCCGATCGGCGAAACAAGGGGTGGCCGGTACGGATTGCCGCCCAGCGCCTGCGCGGGTAAGCTTCCCCATCGGCAATCGACTCCGTCATTCACCATCCGGCAGCAACATGGGCAGCACCATGAACGACCTCGTGACCTATATCAGGGCCATCCATCGCCAGGCAGGACCGGCGATACTCGTCCGCCAGCAGAGCGAACAACACAGCGAGCAGGACGAGAGCGGCCCCCTGACCCACCACCGGCAGACCCATTACTGGTTCGCCAACGGCGTGGTCATCTGCCACCAGCTGGAGCTGGACGAAGAGCCCTCCCCACAAGTCTGCCCGGAGTGCTGGATCAGCTACCGGGTGGTCGCCAGCCCCATTCCCATCACCCCTGTGCGCAAGCTGTTCCACAACCCCTGCCAGGAGGCCTTCTGGCTCAAGATGCAGGAGATCACGCCAGCCGCCTGACCCGCTCGACCAGTGACCGGCGCCCCGTCAATACTGCTTGGTCTTGGCGGCAAACCCCGCCAGGAACAGCCCGGTCAGGAACATACCGCAGAAGGCCTCGATGGCCGACAGCAGCTGGAGCGGGGAGGAAGTCTGGGAGATGTCGCCATAGCCCAGGGTCACGAAAGTGACGATGCTGAAATAGAGCGAGCGCCCAAGATGGTCATGGGTGACCGATCCCGGCGCCAGATAATAGGTCAGGGTCGCCAGCAGGATCACCCCCATCGACAGCAGCAGGCTGCGGATCGGCCGCTCGCCAAAACCCCAGGTGATGAACTTGGCGGCGCATTTCAGGTAGCACAGCAGGGTGAGCCAGCCTTTCTTGAGCCAGCCGCTGCGCAGCCAGCACTCCTTGAACAGCTCCCTGGGGCTCGCCAGCGACTTCATCTCGTGCCGCTTCTCCTGGTAGTAGCACTCGCCGGCATCGACGGTGTCGCCCACGCTGGAGAAGAGCCGCTTGGCGTTGCGGTAAAGCTTGCTGGCCTCGCTGTGATCGACCCGGCCATTCTCATTGTAGGCCACCTGCACCTTGTCCAGGTTGGTGTGCTCCATGGTGGCGTCGAAGTTCTTGGCCCGCACGTTGAAGTTTTTCAGCACCGCCCGGGAGGAGTGAAAGCGGATCTCCTCGCACTCGATGGTGAAGTCCTGAAACACCCCGTCCTCCAGCGCCAGCTCCCGCTTCTTGGCCCAGGCCCTGTGGTCCCACAGCAGGGAGTCGAACAGATCGAGCCCGATCACCCCGCCGTTGACCCTCACCCCCTTGGCCGAGCAGTGCCACAGATAGACCTTGGAGTTGTTGACGGCACCGTCCAGCGAGAGCTCGTCCAGGCAGGTGAAGTCGAGCAGCCGGCCTGAGATGATGGGGCTTTTGAGCTCGACGCCGCCGATGTTGAGCAGCCGGTGCCTGCCCAGCACCTGGGCCTCCCCCTTGTTGTTCTCGGAGACCGAGAGCAGGCTCTGCACCCGCTTCACCTCGTCCTTGCCGTGTTTGCCGGCCAGCCACATGCAGTAGGGTTCAAAGCGCGTCTCGGCGCGGATCAGCCCGCTCTTGCGCAGGGACTCCAGCGCGCTCGAGGCTGTCTCATAGAGTCTGATCTTGTCGTCGCTCATGTAGAGGCACAGGCTCAGCACGCAGCGGGAGCTGATGAAGCGGGCGATGCCGATCTGGAAGATCACCTGCTTGTCGATCTTCTGCTCCGTCATCCAGTCGTCGAAATGGGGCAGCGATGCCACCAGCAGATCCCAGATCAGGGGATAATCGTTGGCCCGGCGCCACTCGTTGAACTGTTCGGGGGAAAGCTGCCAAAGCTCTGTTGCATTCATGCATGACCTCACTCAAGAAAGCGGTCCCGTTCTCCTGTGCCCACCGATGCGACAGAGGCCGCCAGGGCAAGATGGGCAGAATAGGGACTCATCACGCCATCATACTAGGCGGGCGGGGGAAGTCACTGGCGGGAGCGGTACGGCAGGGGCACTGCGACAACTTGCCGCCGAGCTGGCGAGATCTTGCTCAATGGGGCACCGGATGCCGGAAAACGGGCAAAGAAAAAGCCCAGCATTGCTGCTGGGCTTTTGAATTGGCTCCTCCTGCTGGGCTCGAACCAGCGACCTGCGGATTAACAGTCCGTCGCTCTACCGACTGAGCTAAGGAGGAATTATAAGTGGTGCCCAGAGACGGAATCGAACCGCCGACACGGGGATTTTCAATCCCCTGCTCTACCGACTGAGCTATCTGGGCAAATGGTGCCGGCTACCGGAATCGAACTGGTGACCTACTGATTACAAGTCAGTTGCTCTACCTACTGAGCTAAGCCGGCACACTTTAAACCATTGTGCATGAACAAGTTTTTCTTTCACGACACCAAAATTTGGTGCCCAGAGACGGAATCGAACCGCCGACACGGGGATTTTCAATCCCCTGCTCTACCGACTGAGCTATCTGGGCGTGGGCGCTATTAAACGGATTTTAAGGCAGGTGGTCAACGGGAAATTTCACTTTTTGTCTCGTTCGTCTCTTTTTTGCTCAGGATCATCAATTTCCAGCACTTCTTCCTGCTCGGCGCGGTTCTGGCGGCCCCAGACTCTGGGCTCCTCCCCTTTCAGCAGGCGGGCGATGTTCTCGTGATGGCGGATCAGAATGAGGCAGGAGAGCAGCGACACCGGCAGCGTGTATTCCGGCTTGAGCAGGTAGGTAAAGAGCGGGGTCAGCAACACGGTAATGATGGAGGCCAGCGACGAATAGCCGCTCACCAGCAACACCAGCAGCCAGGTGCCGATCACCGCGCCCCCCATGGTGAAGCCGATGGGCATCATGGTGCCAAGCGCCGTGGCTACCCCCTTGCCGCCACGAAAGTGGAAGAAGATGGGGTACATGTGGCCGAGACAGGCAGCCACCCCGATAAAGCCGAGGTAGACGGGTTTGATCTGCAGATACCAGGCGAGATAGACGGGAGCCGTGCCCTTGAGCACATCGAGCAGCAGCACCACCACGGCCGCCAGCCGACCGCCGAGGCGCAGCACATTGGTTGCCCCCGGGTTGTGGGAGCCGTGATCACGGGGATCCGGCAGACCCGTGATGCGGGAAACCAGCACAGCACTGGACAGCGAGCCGCCCAGGTAGGCCAGAATAATCATCAAAATCGTCAGGGCCGTCATCTTGGTCGTTTTTACCACGATATGAATGGGGTATGATGCGGGCCACATTCTCTGGCGCCTGCGTGGGGTTGCCCACCGCGTGTCGCCCAAACCGGCCGCCGGCACTCATCCGCTGGCCAGGCCTGCATCCCTGCGCTGTCATCACAGCCCATCAAGAGTAAAGAAGAAGTACTGTCATGGACAAGGTGTTTATTCGCGGACTCGAGGTTTTGACCACTATCGGTGTATACGAGTGGGAGAAAGGCATTCGCCAGAAGCTCTGTTTCGACCTCGAGATGGGGTTCGACAACCGCCCCGCCGCCGCAACCGACGATATCAATCTGGCACTGGATTACGCCACCCTCTCTCGCAAGATCTGTGATCACGTCGCCAGCAAGGTGGTGGAGCTGGTCGAAACCATGGCCGAACAGGTCGCCATGCTGGTGCTGGCCGACGAACGGGTGCAGTGGGTCAAGGTCACCCTGACCAAGCCGGGTGCCGTCCCCAATGCCGCCGGTGTCGGCGTCGAGATCCTGCGTCACCGCACCCCGGCCGCGAGCGCCAACTGATGACCCGCATCTATATCAGCCTGGGATCCAACATCGAGCGGGAACGCCATATTCGCGCCGGCCTCGATGCGCTGCAGGCCGAGTTTGGCGAGCTGCAGGTCTCCCGGGTGTTCGAGAGCGAGGCGGTGGGCTTCAACGGTCGCCCCTTCTACAACCTGGTGGTGGGTGCCGACACCGAGCTGCCGCTGGCGACCCTGTGTCAGCGACTGCGCGCCATGGAGTTCGCCCACGGCCGCGAGCCGGACGCCAAGAAGTTCGCCCCGCGCACCCTGGATCTCGATCTGCTGCTCTACGGCGAGCTGGTCTGCGAGACGCCGCTGGTGCTGCCGCGCGGCGAGATCCTCACCAACGCCTTCGTGCTCTGGCCACTGGCCGAGCTGGCGCCCAAGTTCTGCCACCCCATCGATGGCCGCACCATCGGCGAGCTGTGGGCGTGCTACGACAAGGCCTCCCAACGGCTCTGCCCCATTCCCTTTCACTGGGAAGCGGGCGCATTGCAGCACCACTGAACGACAAGGGCACCCACGGGTGCCCTTGTCGTTGATGGACAGAGCTGATAACGGATAAGAAACCGTGATTGGGCCTGCGCCGCGGCAAGTGGCAGGATGGCCGCCATCACAGGAGGACCCCATGCCACTCGATACCATTCACGACTTCAACTGCCGGCTGCTGGCCGAACTGCCCCATCAGCGTTTCGAGCACGAGCCCATCCTCGACTACGCCACCGATGAAAAGGTGAGAGCCCGCCTCGGCTGGCAGGCCGAGTTCAGCAAGACCCTGTTTCTCAAGTTCAAGGATGGCCGCTTTGCGCTGCTGCTGACCCACAGGGACGGCCGGCTCGACAACAAGGCGGTCAAGGCGGCGCTCGGCGCCAAGCCCTCCATCTGCACCGCCGACGAGATGCAGGCCGAGATCGGCTGCCTGCCGGGCGCGGTCTGCCCCTTCCTGCCCCGCGCCGACATCCCGCTGCTAGTGGATCCTGTGCTCATGACCCACCACGCCTTTACCTGGACCCCGGGCCACCCCGAGCAGACCTTCCTGCTAGAAACCGCCCACCTGGCCGGACTGCTGGCCCAGCTGCCCTGCCAGGTGAGCTACCTGCCGGCCCCCTGAGCCCGCAGCTCAGCGCTTGTCCCGCGCCAGCTGGGCGAAGATCAGCGCTTGTCCCGCGCCAGCTGGGCGAAGATCAGCGCCGCCAGCATCGACATCAGGCCGATGCAGAGGTAGGTGAGGTGAAAGCCTCCCAGCCACTGGCCATCCGCCGCCGACGAGCCGGCAGAGAAGAGCCCCAGCAGGCTGGCGGCGATGGCCACCCCCAAGCTCATGGAGAGCTGCATCACCACCGACAGCAGGCCGTTGCCGCTGCTGGCGAACTCCGGGCTGAGATCCTGCAGGGTCAGGGTGTTCATGGCGGAGAACTGCAGCGAGTTGATGGCGCCAAACACCATCAACCAGCCCAGCAGCACCCCGTAGGGGAGCTGGTTGTCGATGAGGGAGAAGCTGGCGATCATCACCCCGAGCGCCAGGGTGTTGCCAATCAGGATGCGGCGATAGCCGATGCGCGGAATGAGCTTGTTCACCAGCGTCTTGGTCAGCATGGCCCCCAGCACGGTGGGGATCATGGTCATCCCCGCCTTGCTCGGCGAGAAGCCGAGCCCCAGTTGCAGAAACAGCGGGGTGAGAAACGGCATGGCGCCGCTGCCGAGGCGGGCAAACAGGTTGCCCCAGATGCCGATGGCGAAGGTACTGGTCTTGAACAGCCCCAACCCGAACAGCGGCTCCTCGGCATTGGCGGCATAGAGCCAGTAACTCGCCATGGCGGCCAGCCCGAACAACAGGGCAAACAGCGCCCAGCCGGTGGAGATGCTGTGCTCCCCCAGCCCCTGCAGGCCTACCGACACCAGCACCATGCCGGCGCTGAACATCACGAATCCCTGCCAGTCGAATTTGGCCGTGCTCTGGCGCAAGTCCGGCATGAAGTACCAGCTGGCGATGAAGCCGAGCAACCCCACCGGCAGGTTGATGAGAAACACCCAGTGCCAGCTCGCCACTTCCACCAGCCAGCCACCCAGTGCCGGGCCGATGAGCGGCCCTACCAGGCCGGGGATGGTGACGAACGACATCACCCGCAGCAGCTCGTGCTTGCTGTAGACCCGCAGTACCGCCAGCCTGCCGACCGGCATCAGCAGGGCGCCACCGATCCCCTGCAGCACCCGGGCGGCCACCAGCACCGGCAGGGAGTTGGCGGCGGCACAGGCCAGAGAGCCCAGGGTAAACAGCAGGATGGCGGCCAGATAGATGCGGCGGGTACCGAATCGGTCCGCCAGCCAGCCGGAAGCGGGAATGAGCAGCGCCACCGTCAGCATGTAGGCGATGATCACCGACTGCATCTGCAGCGGGCTCTCGCCCAGGGTCTCGGCCATGCTGGGCAGGGCGGTGTTGAGGATGGTGCCATCCAGCGTCTGCATGAAGAACCGACCGCCGTGAGCGGCGGCAGCCATTTGCGCTGGGCAGGGGTCACCATGTGTGTGCTATCGGGCATCTGCAGCCACCTCCTCTTCAGACAAAAAAAGACCCGCACAAGCGCGGGTCATCTCATTACATCAGGAATCAGGCTGGCCGAGCATGGCTCTGAGCTGCTCTTCCAGGCTGGGCTCGGGCGCCTTGAGGGTATCAAGGAACAACCGCTCTATGCCCGCCTTGTCCTGACTCTTCACGATGAACACCAGCCGGGACTGGGCCTTGCCTTCCGGCCACTCCCCCAGCGCCTGCAACGGATAGAGCTGGCCATGAACGCCGTGGATCACCACCGGCTGGCTCTCGCCTTCCAGCTGCAAGATGCCCTTGAGCCGCAGCAGCGCATCGCCGTATTGCGCCTGCACCGCGTCGATGGCGGCCAGCAGGCGGGAGGGCTTGAGCGGCTCGCCGATGCGCAGGGCGAAACTCTCGATATTGCCGTGCTCGAAGTGGGTCGGCGCGGCCGTGCCCACCTTGGCGGCGAATGGCTTCATCTTCGGCTGCATCGGCGAGGCCAGCCCCTGTTTCGGGGCTTCGGTGCACAGCCAGGCCAGCAGCTGGCGCACGTCGCGCCCGGCCGCCTCGTTGTAGGCCCCCAGCTTCTCCAGCACCGCAGGCGACAGCACCCCGTTGCTGACCCGTTCGATGGGGGCTGCTGGGTTGAGGGCCGCCAGCTGGGCTTCGACCCGCTCCAGCTGCTCGTCCTCCACCAGGTCGCCCTTGCTCACCACCAGCAGATCCGCCAGCGCCACCTGTTTCACCGCTTCATACTGAGCCGCCAACTGCTGCTCGATATGGCCGGCATCCACCACGGTGACGGTACCGTCGAAGCGGTAACGCTGGGCGATAAAGCCCTCCTCCCTCAGCGTGAACAGCACGGGGGCCGGATCGGCGAGGCCAGTGGTCTCGATAATGAGTCGCTTGAACGGTTTGATCTTGCGCTGAATGGCCTTCATGAACAGCCCCTGCAGCGCCTCCACCAGGGAGCCCTGCACCGAGCAGCAGATGCAGCCGGAATCGAGCAGCACCACCTGCTCGTCCACCTGCTGCACCAGGTGGTGATCCAGCCCCACCGAGCCGAACTCGTTGATCAGCACAGCGCACTCGCCAAGCTCGGGCTGCTTGACCCAGTGGTTGAGCAATGTGGTCTTGCCGCTGCCGAGAAAGCCGGTCAGCAGGGTCACGGGGATACGAGTATCTTGCATGTCCGTCATAGGGATGACTCCCCTCTCGTCAGCAGGGTCACGGGGATGCGGGTATCTTGCATATCGGTCATGTCAGGTCCTTACCGGTTGGCAAACAGGTCGGCGAGCCAGCGGTTTTCGAAGCGGCCGTGGGGGTCGAGCTCGCCCTTGAGGGCCAGGAAGTCGTGCCAGCGCGGCAGCAGGGCCGGGAAGTCGTAGAGATCCATCGCCAGGTGCTTGCCAAAGTGCGGGATGCCGCCAAGCGGTACCAGCAGTTGCTGCAGCTCGCGCATCTGCTCCATGGAGCCGTTGACGAAGGTGCCGTCCGCCGCCAGATAGACCAGGAACCCGATCCAGCAGACCGACTGATCATAGGCGGCGCTGAGCCAGGCCTTGGAGGGGCCGGTGCAGCGCAGGATAAAGGGGTAGTGCAGCACGCCGGGGTTGGCCTGCTGCCACGCCTGCAGGGTCTCCAGCGCCTCGTTCATGCGATGCAGCGGCACCGCCACTTCGCAGTTGATCTGGGGCGCCGGGATCCCCTTGCAGAGGATCTGGTAGACGTTGCCCACCAGATCGGAGGCATCCTTGAAGCGGCGCACCGTCTCGAAGTGCTCGCCGGCCAGCGCCTCATCCTTGGTGTCCTTGGCCATCTTCTGCAGAGTCGCATCTATGGTGGCGTTCATGCGGGCGTCGATGTCGCCCTCCAGCAGCAGCGGCTCGCTGCCACCTGCCCGATAACGGGCCACCTCCTCCTCGGAGGCGGGGTCCACCAGCCAGATGTGGCTCTCACCGGTCCAGGCGAACCACCAGCTTTTCACGAAGGCGTGCTCGCGGTTGAGCCGCTCGTTGTGTTCCAGCAGGAAGGGGTAGTCGGTGGTGAACTTGGTGCAGCGCATGATGCGGTTGGGCACGGTCTGCAGAGTGACGTCGAGCAGGATGCCGAGCATCCCCATCCCCATCACGAAGGCACCGAAGCGGGGGTCGGTGCGATCCACCCGGATGATGTCGCCACTGGCCAGCATCACGGTCATGGCCGCCACCGCATCACAGAGGGCGGACTGGTGCAGCCCCTGGCCGTGGGTGCCGGTGCTGAGCGCACCGCCCAGGGTCTGGATGCCGATGACGCCGGGGGAAGCCGGCAGCATCCGTTCCATGGCGATGAGATCGGCGTAGACGGTATCGAGCGGGGTGCCCGCCTGATAGGTCACGGTGTCGGCGGTCTGCGCCAACTGGCCACGCAGGTGGTGCAAGTCCACCAGCAGCGCCTGGCTGCCCTCGGCATAGACGCTGTGGATAGGTTCGAAGGAGAGGCCGGAGCCGATGAGGCGCAGCTTGCGCTCGGGGTTTTCCCGCAGCAGTTGCTGCAGTTCGTCGCGATTCTTCGGACGCCACACCTGCTCCAGTGCACCGAGCGGATTGGTCCTGGACCAGTTGAACAGCACCTCCCGCTGACCTATCGCCTTGATGCTGTGAAATGCCTGGAACCTGACCGTCATACCACCCCTCATCTTTATTGACGTCAAAATGAGCGCCAATTCTACCGAAAAGCGGACCACAAGGCATGAAAAACAAGCCCCTACAGTCGGGGGTGGATAGGGGAGAGCGCCTCTCCCCTCACCTCAGCGCGTCTGCTGGGTCAGTGCCAGCAGCATGCCGAATCCCACCAGCAGCCCACCGAACACCCGATCGATCCAGTGGCGCACCGCCAGCAGCCGACCCCGCACCGAGTCGGTGGAGAAGAAGATCGCCACCGCGCTGAACCAGACGGCGTGGGCCAACACGATGAAGGCGCCGTAACCGAGCTGGACCGCCAGCGGTGTCTGCGGCTGCACCACCTGCATGAACAGACTGACAATGAAGATGGTGGTCTTGGGGTTGAGCACATTGGTCAGAAAACCGGTGCGCAGCGCCCCCAGGCTGGAGAGGGCGGGCTGCTCGGCCAGCACCTCGGCGGTCACCGGCTTGGCCCGCAGCATCTTGATGCCGAGGAAGATGAGGTAGGCGGCCCCCGCCAGCTTGATGAGATTGAACAGCCAGAGCGACTGCTGGATCAGCAGCCCCACCCCGAGCAGGGTGTAGGTGACGTGCACGCAGACCCCGGCGCCGATGCCCAGCGCCGTCAGCACCCCGCTGCGGCGCGAGAGCAGCAGGCTGTTGCGCGACACCATGGCGAAGTCGGGTCCCGGGCTGATGACGGCAAAGAAGGTAATGGCTACTACAGCTAACAGTTCGGTCATGAAAATAGTCCTAATCACATGGAATATCGGCTATTTTATTTGGCCATAGCACCAATAACGAACGATAACTTCTGACATGAACGGTGAGAATAACTCACAGAAAAACCTGTCGCTGCCCGCCCTGACCGCGCTGCGCTGTTTCGAGGTGGCGGCCCGCACCGAACACTTCAGCCGCGCCGCCGACGAGCTGCACCTCACCCACGGCGCGGTCAGCCGGGCGGTGCGGCTGTTGGAGGAGGATCTGGGAGTCATGCTGTTCGAGCGGCGCCAGCGCCGAGTCTTTCTGACCGAGGCGGGCGAACGGCTCTATCAGGCGGTCAGGGAGGGGCTGGGCGGTATCCGCCAGACGGCGCAGGCACTGCGCCAGCAGGGGCGGCCGACGTCGCTGGTCATCTCCTGCGAACCGACCCTGCTGATGCGCTGGCTGATCCCGCGCTGGCCCGCCTTCCAGGCCCTGCACCCCGAGCTGGACGTACACCTGATGGCCGGTGGCGGCGCCCTCAACTTCGGCAGCGGCATCGATCTCGCCATCCGGCGCAACGACTTCCAGTGGCCCGCCGAGCTCTACAGCCAGCCGCTGTTCGAAGAGCTGACCGGGCCGGTCTGCCAGCCGGGCAAGGTGGCGCACTTCTTCGAGACGGGGGCAAACGGCCCGGCCCTGCGCCCTGGCGCCCCCCGCCTGCACACCAAGACCCGGCCGGGGGCCTGGCAGGAGTGGTTGCAGCACGCCGGCCAACCCGCCGGCGAGGAGGCACCGGGGCAGACCTTCGAGCACTTCTACTTCAGCCTGCAGGCGGCGGTTGCCGGGCTGGGAGTCGCCATCGGCCCCTACCGGCAGGTGTGCGACGACATAGAAGCCGGCCTGCTGGTAGCGCCGCTCGGCTTCATTGCGGATGGCACCGGCTATCACCTGCTCGCCCCCGCTCCGCCCGCTCCCGGCAGTGCCCACGCCAAGCTCGCGGAGTGGCTGCACGCCCTCACCTGACGACTCAGGCCGAGAGCGCCTGCCGCGCGGGATCGACGCAGGAGTGGCGCAGCACCTCCTGAAATTCGCGCAGCGGCAGCGGGCGGCCAAACAGATAGCCCTGCAGGTAGTCGACCCCCTTGCCCCTCAGGTAGTCGGCCTGCCGGCGCGTCTCCACCCCCTCGGCCACCAGCGCGAGGCCGAGCCGGGTTCCCAGATCGATCACGTTGTCGACTATGTGCTCGGAGAGGGATTCGGTGCCGATCCTGCCGATAAATGACTTGTCTATCTTGAGATAGTCCACATGGAACTGCTGCAGATAGTGCAGGCTGGAGTGGCCGGTACCAAAGTCGTCGATAGCCAGCCTGACCCCCATCTCGTCGAGCCGGCGAAACAGCGCCAGCGTCTTGGGATCCGCCACCAGCAACTCCCGCTCGGTCAGCTCCAGCACCAGCACCACCTGGCCAGGCGCGAAGTGATCGAGGAAGCGCCGGCACCCGGCAAGCAGCGTCATGTCGCGGCAGTGGACGGCACTGATGTTGAAGCTGATGTGAAAGCCGTGGGGCACCAGCTCTCGCGCCATGCTCAGCTCGCGGGCCACCTCCTCCATCAGCAGGGTGGTCATCGGCACGATCAGGCCGCTCGCCTCCGCCTGGGGGATGAAGAGATCGGGGCGGATCAACCCGGCCGTCGGGTGCTGCCAGCGCATCAACACCTCGCCTCCCATCACCCGACCACTCCCCGCCTCCACCAGCGGTTGCAGATAGGGTACGAACTCCCGATTGCGCAGGGCACGGGCCAGCTCGATCCCGGGGGAACGGGGTCGCCCCAGCAACCACCAGATGAGCAGGGCAAAGCCGAAGCAGATCCCCAGCAACAGCAGGATGGCCCAGGGGCGGGTCTGCCAGAGGGAGCGCCAGAGCGAAGGGAGATCGTGCCCGGCATAGATGGAGAGCGGGTAGCGGGTAGCGGGCAGAGCGGGTAGCGGGTAGCGGGCAGAGCGGATCTCATGACCGGCCAGCATGGAGGGCGCCTGCGGCTCTTCACTCAGCACGCCCCGCTCATCCAGCCACTGTTTGCCTACGTGCAACAGCAGGGTGCAGGGGTGGCCACTCAGCACCAGCATGAAGCGCAGGTAGTCGCTGTCTATGGTGCTGAAGATGGCGCCCTCGCTGTCGCGCAGCGCCAGCAAGGGGTGATCGGCCCTCACCTGATTGCCGGCCATCAGCCGCAGCCGGCCACCGCTGTAATGCTCGAGCCGATCCGGCCACTGGATAGCACCAAACAGCGAGTTGCAATAGATCCCCTGCTCCCCCACCAGGTTGACGGTGCGCACGAAGGGCACCAGCGCCACCTGCTGGCGCAGGGTGAACAGGGCCTGCTCGCACGGTTTGTCAACGAAGGGACGCAAGGCCTGGTTGGCCCCCTCTGCGTGGGTCAGCATGATCTCCATCAGGGTGACCGCCTGTCGGGCCGAACGTTGCGACTGGCGATCCAGCGTCTGCAGATGACCGTGGTAGATGGTCCACAGCCCGAGCGAAAAGGGCAGCATGAACAGCAGCAAGGTGCATCCGAACCTTAGCCAGGTACGGGAGAAATCCAGGTTGAGCGGCGACATCGACATGGCGGGACCATACAGCAAACATGGCAGCCCACCTTAACAGCCGATGCTGAATCGGGCCCTAACATGCGCAAAGATTGACCAGATGCTGACAGCGAGACAAACAAAAGCCCCGGCACGGGCCGGGGCTTGGAGTCAGTACGGATGCGCTCTGTCGGCGCCTCCCCTTATACCGCTTGCTGCAGGATCACCGCATCGGCCTTCTTGGTGTAGGAGGCGATCTCGTTGAAGTTGAGGTAGCGATAGGTGTCGGCGGCAGTGGCATCCAGCGACTTGGCATACTGCAGGTACTCGGCCACGGTCGGGATCTTGCCGAGGATGGCGGCAACCGCAGCCAGTTCGGCGGAGGCCAGATAGACGTTGGCACCCTTGCCCAGACGGTTCGGGAAGTTGCGGGTGGAGGTGGAGACCACGGAGGCCCCTTCCGCTACCCGCGCCTGGTTGCCCATGCAGAGGGAGCAGCCGGGTATTTCGATGCGGGCACCGACCCGGCCGAAGATGCCGTAGTAGCCCTCTTCGGTCAGCTGATCCTTGTCCATCTTGGTGGGCGGGGCGATCCACATGCGGGTCGGCAGCTCACCCTGATACTTCTCGAGCAGTTTGCCGGCGGCACGGAAGTGGCCGATGTTGGTCATGCAGGAACCGATGAACACCTCGTCAATCTGGTCGCCGGCCACGCTGCTCAGCAGGCGGGCATCGTCCGGATCGTTCGGCGCACACAGGATCGGCTCCTTGATGGTGGCCAGATCGATCTCGATGATCTCGGCGTACTCGGCGTCCTTGTCCGCTTCCATCAGCACCGGGTTGGCCAGCCACTCTTCCATCCCCTTGATGCGGCGGGTGATAGTGCGCACATCGCCGTAGCCTTCGGAGAGCATCCACTTCAGCATGACGATGTTGGACTTCAGATACTCGATGATCGGCTCTTTATCCAGCTTGATGGTGCAACCGGCGGCGGAGCGCTCGGCGCTGGCGTCCGCCAGCTCGAATGCCTGCTCCACCTTGAGGGTCGGCAAACCTTCGATCTCGAGGATGCGGCCGGAGAAGATGTTCTTCTTGCCCGCTTTCTCGACGGTCAGCAGCCCTTTCTGGATGGCAGCGTAGGGGATGGCATGGACCAGGTCACGCAGGGTGATACCCGGCTGCAGCTCGCCCTTGAAGCGCACCAGCACGGATTCCGGCATGTCCAGCGGCATCACGCCGGTGGCGGCGGCGAAGGCCACCAGGCCAGAGCCCGCCGGGAAGGAGATGCCGATGGGGAAACGGGTGTGAGAGTCACCACCGGTACCCACGGTATCCGGCAGCAGCATGCGGTTCAGCCAGGAGTGGATGACGCCGTCCCCCGGACGCAGGGAGACACCGCCGCGGTTCATGATGAAGTCCGGCAGGGTGTGGTGGGTCTGTACGTCGATGGGCTTGGGATAAGCCGCGGTGTGGCAGAAGGACTGCATGGTCAGGTCGGCGGAGAAGCCGAGGCAGGCCAGGTCTTTCAGCTCGTCGCGGGTCATCGGGCCCGTGGTGTCCTGGGAGCCGACCGTAGTCATCTTGGGCTCGCAGTAGGTGCCCGGGCGGATGCCCTTCACGCCGCACGCCTTGCCCACCATCTTCTGGGCCAAGGTGAAGCCTTTGCCGGTATCGGCCACAGGCTGCGGACGACGGAACACGGTGGAGAACGGCAGACCCAGCGCTTCGCGGGCCTTGTCGGTCAGGCCGCGGCCGATGATCAACGGAATACGGCCACCGGCACGCACTTCGTCGATCAGCACGTCGGTTTTCAGTTCAAACTGGGCCAGCACCTGCTCGGTGCCGTGCTTGCAGATCTTGCCCTGATACGGGTAGATGTCGATCACATCGCCCATTTCCAGCTTGGAGACGTCCACTTCGATGGGCAGGGCGCCGGCATCTTCCATGGTGTTGAAGAAGATCGGAGCAATCTTGCCGCCGAGGCAGACACCGCCGGCGCGCTTGTTCGGCACGAACGGAATGTCGTCGCCCATGAACCAGAGCACCGAGTTGGTGGCGGATTTACGGGAAGAGCCGGTACCGACCACGTCACCCACGTAAGCCAGCGGGAAACCTTTCTCTTTCAGGGCATCGATGGTCTTGATCGGGCCGATGACGCCATCCTTGTCCGGGGTGATGCCTGGACGGGCGTTCTTCAGCATGGCCAGCGCGTGCAGCGGAATGTCCGGGCGGGACCAGGCGTCCGGCGCCGGTGACAGATCATCGGTGTTGGTTTCGCCGGTCACCTTGAACACGGTGACGGTGATCTTCTCGGCCAGTTCGGGGCGGGAGAGGAACCACTCGGCGTCGGCCCAGGATTGCATCACCTGCTTGGCGTGGGCATTGCCCGCCTTGGCCTTCTCTTCCACGTCGTGGAAGGAGTCGAACATCAGCAGGGTGTGGGAGAGGCCCTTGGCGGCAAGAGGAGCCAGGGTCGCATCGTCCAGCAGGTCGATCAGCGGTTGAATGTTGTAACCACCCTGCATGGTACCGAGCAGCTCGACGGCTTCGGCAGCGGTGAGGATGGGAGAGTGGGCTTCGCCCTTGGCGACGGCGGTGAGGAAGCCGGCTTTGACATAGGCCGCTTCATCAACGCCTGGGGGAATACGGGAGGACAACAGCTCTTTCAGAAAGTCTTGTTCACCGGCGGGCGGGTTCTTGAGCAGTTCGACCAGGGCGGCGACCTGCTCTGCGTCCAGAGGTTTGGCAACCACGCCTTCGGCGGCACGTTCTGCGACGTGTTTACGGTATGTTTCAAGCACGACTAATTCCTCTTTGGTCTTTTTTTGGGGTTCGCCCACGCTCGCGGCGATCGTCCTTGCGGGACACCCGTAGGGTGCCCCCCACTATATAAGTTTTAACGACTAATTAAAATCCAAAGCCTGTACAGATATTCATCAAAACAACATAACCATCTAAACTTGCTGATGTTTTACAAGCTGACAAATGGCGCACCATAAATAAGTTAACAAAAAGGCATCATTTACCCGTTATTCGAACGTGCTGCCCAATTGCAGATAGAACATGTCGTTGCCCCCCTCCGCCATGCCGTAGCCGAGGAAGATGGGGCCAAGGAAGCTCTCCACCCCGACATAGACGGAGCCGGCGGTGAAGGAGCTCTCCATGCTGATCTCTTCTCCCTTGTTCCACACCCCGCCCTGCTCGAGGGAGCCCCCCAGATAGAGCGGGGCCCGCAGTGCGCCGAAGTCGTTGTCCGCTACCCGATAGATGTAGCGCAGCCCGCCAAACAGGCTGTAACGACCGCTCAGCTGGTAGCGCTGGAAACCGGACATGCGGAACAGCCCGCCCAGATCCTGCACGAACAGCGGATACTCCTCCTGCGAGGTGGAACCTCCCCCTTCCAGCAAGAGGTTAAGGCTGTGTCTGTCCCAGGACCAGGGTTTGATCATCGCCAGGTGATAGTTGACCCCCTCATAGCACTCATTGATATCACTGCTGTTATCCAGCCGGACGGCGGAGTACCCCCCCTTGATATCCCAGTAGGCGCCCTGATAGGGGAAGTTGCGGCTGTCGAGGGTGTCGTGTTCGAAGCGAACATAGGGTCCCCAGGAGGAGGCATCCACCTTGGCATCCGATACGTTGCGAATGTCGATGTCGCCCACCTTCCCCTCCAGTCCGAGCGAGAGACGGCTCCAGGGCTGGCGATTCCAGCCCACCGCCAGATCGACGCTGGTGAAGTTGTATTCGGAATCGATATAGCTCACCCCATCGGCCGCTCGCGTCTCCTCGGGCATGAAGATGCGGCGCTGGGTCTTGTCATAGGCCAGGCTAGCCTCGCCGAAGAAGGTCTGGGAGGGCTCCAGCGGGGTGTAGAAGTCGGTCTTGAAGTGCTTGGCGGTACCGAGGGATGCCTCTGTCAGCCACTCGCCCCCCCAATCGTTGACGTTGGTGAGGGTGTAGGACATGCCCACGTTGTAGTTGGAGCTGCTCTCGAAGTCATCGGAGAAGCCGAACTGGAAGTTGAGGTAGCCCGGCCCCCAGTTCTTCTCGCTGGCGTCGACCACCAGCACGTTCTCGCCACCCCGCTCTTCCACCTCGTAGGTGATGCGATCGAACGACTCCAGCGCATAGAGCCGGCGAATGCCCGCCTCCAGGCTCTCGTTGGTCTGGATCTTGTCGGGACGCACCTTCAGCATGGCGCGCACCGTCTCGTCGGAGAGACGGGACTTGTTGATGATCTCCACCTTGTCGATGTAGTAGGCGGGCTGGCCGCTGCGCTCGGCACGCCGGCTCAGCTTCTGGTTGCGATAGGCGGCATAGGCGGCCGGTGAGAGGGAGAGCTTGTCGAGCTGGGCCGAGGCGCGGTTGGCCACCTCCTCTCCGAGCTTGATCCCCTCCGGCATCAGGGCAAAGTCGGCGATGCCCATGTTGCCGAACTCCGGCGTCAGCAGAATGTCGTCTGGCCCCATCAGCGCCTTCTGTTTCTCGGTGCCGACCTGGGTCATGTAGGTGGTGAGCTGGTCGATCATGGCGAGCCCGGATTTGAGGGACTCGCGGGTGCGCAGCCTGGCGCTGATGTCCACCGCGATCACCACGTCGGCCCCCATCGCCTTGGCCACGTCCACCGGCATGTTGTTGACGGTACCGCCATCGGCCAGGATGTGCCCCTCCCACTCCACCGGCTTGAGGGCGCCGGGAATGGACATGGAGGCCTGCATCGCCTTGGCCA
This sequence comes from Aeromonas sp. A35_P, assembly GCF_002259925.1. Classification (NCBI taxonomy): domain Bacteria; kingdom Pseudomonadati; phylum Pseudomonadota; class Gammaproteobacteria; order Aeromonadales; family Aeromonadaceae; genus Aeromonas; species Aeromonas sp. A35_P. The sequence goes on from NZ_NEVB01000264.1 coordinate 50,350, forward strand.
GGCTGCCGTGGTCCAGCACGAAGGGGGTCACCGTCTCCATGTCGGTGGCCATGGCGCGGTAGGGAATGGGCAGATCGTTGAAGCTCTTCTGTACCGGCAGGTTGGAGGTGGCGTGGCGCAGCAGGCTGGCCATGGACTGGCCCTGGAAGAAACCGTCGGGGAACTGGACCGAGTCGCCGTTGACGCCGATGTCGGTGCGCAGCTGATACTGCTCGCTCTGCTGCTTCTTGCGCAGGGAGAGTTCATCGCGCCCTACCTTGTCCTGATAGCCCTTGTTCCAGTCGATGGCCAGGGTGGTGCGCTCCACCTCTTCGGCGCTCAGCCCCATGGCGTACATGCCCGCCACGTAGGAGCCCATGCTGGTGCCCACTATGATGTCAACCGGGATGCGCTTCTCCTCAAGCACCTTGAGGATGCCGATGTGGGCCGACCCCTTGGCACCGCCGCCGCTCAGCACCAGGGCTATTTTGGGCCGCTCGGACTGGGCCGCCGCCATCAGTGGCAGACAGGCCAGCAACATCAGGAACAGGGGGTTCCATCCTCGACGAAAGATGCGCATATGATTTTCCATTGAATCCAGGACAAGCCAGCTAGGCAGTGAAGCCTACTATAAGGTGCGCAAAACGAACCGCAACAGTTGGCACGGGTTATCGGCACGCATTCCGACGCAGGCGGACACAGCCAGGCCAGGCGGCGATGTGAGCGCAAACGTAATCCATCAATAAAGTGGGCCGGCCTATCAAGGGTGGCGCCGGGCTGCCGCTAATATGTGCTCAATCCTGCGTTCATCCACCCGAGTCACTCTTATGCTTGCAAGCCTGACACTCAAACAGAAAATTCTGGCCACGGTCAACCTGGCCGTGGTGCTCTCCTGCCTGCTGGTGGGCTACTTCAGCCAGCGCTCGGCCCAGCAGCTGATCGAAACCCGCATGTTCGAACAGGAGCTGCCCAACCTGACCCAGCGCATCGGCAAGGAGATCGAGAAGGATCTCACCTCGGTCGCCGGCGCCGCCAGACAGCTGGCCAACGATCGCTTCGTGCTGGACTGGGTGGCCCGCGGCATGCCCAAGGAGCAGGAGAGCATCCTCATCGACCAGCTCAAGGACATGACGAGCCAGTATGGGCTGGTCACCGCCTCCTTCGCCGATCGCCAGAGCGCCGCCTACTACAACCAGGATGGCTTCCTGCGCAACCTCACCCCGGAGCAGGACGCCTGGTTCTACGGCTACACCAAGAGCCCGCAAGACCTGATGCTCAGCATCTTTCGCGAGAGCAACGGCGAGGTGAAGCTGTTCGTCAACTTCCAGCAACTCAATGGCCGCGGCCTCGCCGGTCTCGCCAAGTCCCTCGACAGCATGGTCAGCATGCTCGCCAACTTCCGCATCGGTGACAGCGGTTTCGTCTTCATGACCGATGGCAGCGGCAAGGTGAAGCTGCACCCCGACGCCAGCCGCATCGACCGGGACAGCCTGACCCAGCTGGCAAGCGGCAGCACCAACCTGCTCAACAAACAGCCCTTTGCCGCCACCCACGCCGAGGTGGATGGTCAGCCGGTGGTACTGGCCAGCAGCTACATTCCGTTGCTCGACTGGTATCTGGTGGCCCAGGTACCGGAAGCGGAGATCTATGCCGAACTGGATCGGGCCCGCCTGCACATCCTGCTGGTGAGCCTGGCCATCGCCGCCGGCATGGGCCTGCTCGGCATGCTGCTGGCCGGCTCGGTGAGCCGCCCGCTCAACCAGCTGGCCCGCCTGTTCCGTGAACTCGGCAGCGGCGACGGCGACCTGACCCAGCGCCTCAAGGTGGAAGGGCGGGATGAACTGGCCCAGGTGGCCACCGGCTTCAACAACTTCGTCGCCAAGATCCACGGCTCCATCGAGCAGGTGGCGAGCAACTCCCGCCAGCTCGCCGTCACCGCCAACGAGGTGGCCGCCAAGGCCCAGCTGACCCAGCACAACTGTACCGCCCAGCGGGATCGCACCGTGCAAGTGGCCACCGCCATCCACGAGATGGGGGCCACCGTGAGTGAAATCGCCGGCAATGCGTCGCTGGCGGCTGACGTGGCCAAGCAGGCCAACGAGCAGGCGGATGCGGGTGCCGGCGTAGTCGCCCAGGCCCGTCATGGCATCGTCGGCCTCTCCGGCGAGATTGAAGGGGTGGCCGGGGTCATCGAGTCGCTGGCCAGCCAGACCGACTCCATCGGCAGCATCCTCGACACCATTCGCAGCATCTCGGAGCAGACCAACCTGCTGGCGCTCAACGCCGCCATCGAGGCCGCCCGCGCCGGCGAGCAGGGCCGCGGCTTCGCAGTGGTGGCCGACGAGGTGCGCAACCTCGCCAGCCGCTCCGCCGCCTCCACCGCCGAGATCCAGGGCATGATCAACCGGTTGCAGGAGCAGAGCGCCCGTGCCGTCAGTGCCATGGCCCAGGGCCGCAACCAGAGCCTGGAAGTGGTCACCCAGGCCGATGCCGCCAACGGCGCCCTCGGCCAGATCACCGCCCACATCACCCAGATCAGCGACATGAACATCCAGGTCGCTACCGCCACCGAGGAGCAGTCCAGCGTGGTGGGCGAGATCAACCGCAACGTGGAAGACATCAACCAGCTCACCATGGAGACCGCCGACATCGCCCACCAGCTGACCGAGTCGAGCCGCAGCCTGCAGCACCTCTCCGGCGAACTGGACAAGCTGGTCGGCAACTTCCGACTTTGAGGCTTTTGACATCACAAGGGGCGCATGGCGCCCCTTTTTGTTGGCCGTTTGTTAACAAAGGCTCAAGTTGGCGCCAGATCCGTCGATTTATACTGTGATAATTCACATCGTCATGATCAGCGAGGAGAGCCCATGCTAGAGGGTAAACTGACAATCAAGAGCCAGTTGATACTGGCTGTCGCCGTGCCCTGTCTGGCGCTGCTGCTGGTGGGCGCCGCCAGCCTTCGCAGCATGGGCGCTATCGAACGACAGGCCACCGAGCTCTACGAGAACACCGCCACCCCGATGCGGGCCATGGCAGAGGTAGTGTCGCGCATCCCCCGCATGCGGGTGGGGCTCGACATGATGCTGCTGCAAGAAACCTCGCTCAAGGATGAAAAAGGGGTGTTGACCCGGGTCAAGGAGACACGGGAAGAGGACATCCCAGAGATGCGCCAGGCCATGCAGCTGGCTGTCAACGCCCAGGTCGATCCTGCCGCGCGGCAAAATGCCCAGCAGCTGTTCGAACAATTCGAAGCGATGGAAAAGAGTGAGTTGCAGCCCATGCTGGCAGCCATGGAACAGGGTGACATGGAGAGTGCACGGCGCATCTACAAGGAACGCTACGCGGTGACCTACGGCACCATGCGCAAGAGTGCCAACACCCAGCTCGACGAACTGATGAAGCTGGCCCAGCAGCGTCACGCCATCAGTCAGCAGAGCTTCGCACGGGGCGAAAGTCAGATGCTCGCCATCATAGGAGGCGCACTCGTCATCTGCCTGCTGGTCTCCTTTCTGGTACTGCGTGGCCTGCGCAATCGCGTCAGCTTCCTGCAACAGTACATTGGCTATGCCGCCGAACACCTGGCACTGGATTCCCGTGCCCAGCTGAAGGGCAATGACGAGCTGGCGGAGATCACGGTGAGCTTCAATCATTTCGTCAGCAAGATCCACAGCGCCATCGAGCAGGTAGCCCGCAACTCCCATCAACTGGCGGCCACCGCCGACGAGGTGGCCGCCAAGGCCCAGCTCACCCAGCACAACTGCACCGCCCAGCGGGATCGCACCGTGCAGGTGGCCACTGCCATCCACGAGATGGGGGCCACCGTGAGCGAAATCGCCGGCAATGCCTCCCTCGCCGCAGAAGTGGCGAGACAGGCCAACGAGCAGGCGGATGCAGGGGCCGGCGTGGTCGCCCAGGCCCGTCATGGCATCGTCGGCCTCTCCGGCGAGATTGAAGGGGTGGCCGGGGTCATCGAGTCGCTGGCCAGCCAGACCGACTCCATCGGCAGCATCCTCGACACCATTCGCAGCATCTCGGAGCAGACCAACCTGCTGGCGCTCAACGCCGCCATCGAGGCGGCCCGTGCCGGCGAGCAGGGCCGCGGCTTCGCGGTGGTGGCCGACGAGGTGCGCAACCTCGCCAGCCGCTCCGCCGCCTCCACCGCCGAGATCCAGGGCATGATCAACCGGTTGCAGGAGCAGAGCGCCCGCGCGGTCAACGCCATGACCCAGGGCCGCAACCAGAGCCTGGAAGTTGTCACCCAGGCCGATGCCGCCAACGGCGCCCTCGGCCAGATCACCGCCCACATCACCCAGATCAGCGACATGAACATCCAGGTCGCCACCGCCACCGAGGAGCAATCCAGCGTGGTGGGCGAGATCAACCGCAACGTGGAAGACATCAACCAGCTCACCATGGAGACCGCCGACATCGCCCACCAGCTCACCGAGTCGAGCCGCAGCCTGCAGCACCTCTCCGGCGAGCTGGACAAGCTGGTCGGCAACTTCCGGCTGTAACTTTTGGCGCCTACTTCATCACCCGACAGAGGGCGCTGCGGCGCCCTCTGTCGCCACCACGGCAAGCCGTGACGCAGGCGCTTTTACGCCGCCTCCACCGGCTTCTGAAAATGCCCCATAATCAGGAAAATGAGAGGAGGAGTTATGGGCAAGCTGGTAGTGATGATAGTGCTGGGGGGGCTGCTCAGCGCCTGCAGCAGCGGGCCGGTGCGGGTGCACGGTGCCGACGTGAGCGTGGACGATACCCGGATCCGGGTCAGCGACGGGGATCGGGGGGGCTACGGCACCTTCTGCCCGCCCGGCCAGGCGAAGAAGGGGCGCTGCTGACAACCGGCCGCCTGCCGCTGAAAAACAAAAAGCCGCTCGATTGAGCGGCTTTTTCATGAGGCGGGAAGAGAATTACTTCTTCTTCTTCTTGGCCTTGGCGTTCGGCAGGTCGGTGATGGAGCCTTCGAACACTTCGGCAGCCAGGCCCACGGACTCGTGCAGAGTCGGGTGAGCGTGGATGGTCAGCGCGATGTCTTCGGCGTCGGCACCCATCTCGATGGCCAGACCGATTTCACCCAGCAGTTCACCACCGTTGGTACCCACGATGGCACCACCGATGACACGGCCGCTCTCCTTGTCGAAGATCAGCTTGGTCATGCCGTCGGAGCAGTCGGACGCGATGGCGCGACCGGAAGCAGCCCACGGGAAGGTGGCGACTTCGAAGTTCAGGCCCTGTTGCTTGGCTTCTTTCTCGGTCAGACCCACCCAGGCCATCTCCGGCTCGGTGTAGGCGATGGACGGGATCACTTTCGGGTCGAAGTAGTGCTTCTTGCCGGCGATGACTTCGGCCGCCACGTGGCCTTCGTGTACACCCTTGTGCGCCAGCATCGGCTGACCGACGATGTCGCCGATGGCGTGGATGTGCGCCACGTTGGTACGCAGCTGCTTGTCCACCTCGATGAAACCGCGCTCGGTCACGGCAACGCCGGCCTTCTCGGCATCCAGCATCTTGCCGTTCGGCACGCGACCTACGGCAACCAGCACGTTGTCGTAGCGAACCGGCTCGGCCGGGGCGTGCTTGCCTTCGTAGGAGACGTACAGGCCGTCTTCACGGGCTTCAACTGCGGTGACCTTGGTCTCCAGCATGATGTTGAATTTCTTAGCCACGCGCTTGGTGTAGATCTTGACGATATCTTTGTCGGCAGCCGGTACCAGCTGGTCCGCAAATTCCACCACGTCGATCTCGGAACCCAGGGAGGAGTACACGGTACCCATCTCCAGACCGATGATGCCGCCACCGATGACCAGCAGTTTGCCAGGAACGGTAGTCAGCTCCAGCGCATCGGTAGAGTCCCATACGCGGGGGTCGTCATGGGGGATGAACGGCAGCTTAACCGGACGGGAACCGGCGGCGATGATGGCGTTGTCGAAGGTGACGGTGGTCTTGCCGTCGGCGCCTTCCACTTCCAGGGTATTCGGGCCGGTGAACTTGCCGAAGCCGTTCACAACCTGGACTTTACGCATCTTGGCCATGCCGGCCAGACCGCCGGTCAGCTGGTTGATGACCTTCTCTTTCCACAGACGCACCTTGTCGATGTCGGTCTGCGGGGCACCGAAGACGATGCCGTGCTCGGCCAGCGCCTTGGCTTCTTCAATGACTTTGGCGACGTGCAGCAGCGCCTTGGACGGGATGCAGCCCACGTTCAGGCAGACGCCCCCCAGGGTGGAGTAACGCTCGACGATAATGGTATCCAGACCCAAGTCAGCCGCACGGAAGGCAGCGGAATAACCGGCAGGGCCAGCACCCAGTACTACGACCTGGGTTTTGATTTCTTTACTCATCATGACCTCTTTGTCGTTCTTATATCCCCGGACAGCGCAGTCTTAAACCAGAACGAGGCGGCTGCAGCCGTGAAAAAAACGGGGCAAGTTTACAATCCTGTTAACGAAATGAGAAGTAAAAAGGGCAGGCTCTGGGCCCGCCCTCTCACTTACAGGACCAGTCGACGGATGTCGGACAGCACGCCGTTCATGGTGGTGATGAAGCGAGCTCCATCGGCACCATCGATGACGCGGTGGTCGTAGCTCAGGGCCAGCGGCAGCATCAGGCGTGGCGCGAACTCTTTGCCGTTCCACTTCGGCTTCATCTCGGACTTGGAGACGCCCAGGATGGCCACTTCCGGCGCGTTGACGATCGGGGTAAAGCTGGTACCACCGATGCCACCCAGGCTGGAGATGGTGAAGCAACCGCCCTGCATGTCGGCAGCGGTCAGCTTGCCGGCACGGGCCTTCTTGGAGATCTCGGCCAGATCGCGAGACAGCTCCATGATGCCCTTCTTGTTGACATCGCGAACCACCGGCACAACCAGACCGTTGGGGGTATCCACCGCCACACCGATGTGGATGTACTTCTTCATGATCAGCTTGCTGCCATCTTCGGACAGGGAGCTGCAGAAGCGCGGATGGGCTTCCAGTGCCTTGGCGGCGGCTTTCAGGATGAACACCAGCGGGGTGATCTTCACGTCTGCCTTCTGCTTCTCGAGCATCGCGTTCTGCTCTTTGCGGAACGCTTCCAGCTCGGTGGTATCGGCTTCGTCGAACTGGGTGACATGGGGGATCATGACCCAGTTGCGGTGCAGGTTCGGACCGGAGATCTTCTGGATGCGGGTCAGATCGACCTCTTCCACATCACCGAACTTGCTGAAATCGACCTTCGGCCACGCCAGCACACTCATGCCGTTGCCGTTACCAGTGCTTTGACCTGCAGCCGGAGCGGACTCGGCGCGCTTGACCGCATCCTTCACGTAGGCCTGCACGTCTTCTTTGACGATGCGGCCCTTGCGACCGGAGGCTTTCACCTTGGCCAGGTTGACACCGAACTCGCGCGCCAGACGGCGCACGGCCGGAGAGGCGTGTACGTAGGCATCGTTGGCAACGAAGTCGGAGGCGGCAGCAGCCTGGGCAACCGGCGCAGGAGCAGCGGCAGCCGGAGCAGCGGCAGCCGGAGCGGCAGCAACAGGTGCAGCGGCAGGAGCCGGAGCAGCCACGGCAGCCGGAGCGGCACCAGCCACTTCGAATACCATGATCAGGGAACCGGTGGAGACCTTGTCACCCGCCTTCACCTTGATCTCTTTGACCACACCGGCGAACGGCGCAGGCACTTCCATGGAGGCCTTGTCACCTTCCACGGCGATCAGGGACTGGTCGGCTTCAACCTTGTCACCCACGGCGACCATGATCTCGGTGACTTCGACTTCGTCGCCACCGATATCCGGTACATTGACCTCTTTGGCTGCGGCGGCAACCGGGGCAGCAGCCACGGGAGCGGCAGCCTGGGCCGGTGCAGCAGCAACGGCAGGAGCGGCACCAGCTACTTCAAAGACCATCACCAGAGAACCGGTAGAGACCTTGGCGCCAGCGGCAACCTTGATCTCGACCACGCGGCCCGCGAACGGTGCCGGCACTTCCATGGAGGCCTTGTCACCTTCCACGGCGATGATGGACTGGTCGGCTTCAACCATGTCGCCCACAGCAACCATGATCTCGGTCACGTCCACTTCGTCGTCACCGATGTCCGGCACGTGCACGTCTTTGCGAGCGGCAGCAGCAGGAGCGGCGGCCGGTGCGGCTGCAACCGGTGCAGCGGCCTGGGCCGGCGCAGGTGCAGCAGCACCCTCGGCTTCGAAGATCATGATCTGGGAACCGGTGGCAACCTTGTCGCCCACCTTGATCAGGATCTCTTTGACGATACCGGCGGACGGGGCCGGGACTTCCATGGAGGCCTTGTCGCCTTCTACCGCGATGATGGACTGATCGAGTTCGACCTTGTCACCCACGGCCACCATGATCTCGGTGACTTCAACTTCATCGGCGCCGATATCCGGCACCATAATCTGTTTGGACATTGTGCTTTATCCTCTTGCGTGCATCCGCGTGACCGACTGCTGTCACACGTCTTTCGCGTTAACCTTTGCAAGGCCGTGCCGGACAACGAGTCCCGGCACGACACTTGATCCTCTTACGCGTACAGCGGGTTGACCTTGTCGGCATCGATGCCGTACTTGGCGATGGCCTCGGCCACAACCTGCTTGTCTACCTCGCCACGCTTGGCCAGTTCGGTCAGGGCAGCAACCACTACGTAGAACTCGTTCACTTCGAAGTGACGACGCAGGTTGGCACGGCTGTCGGAACGGCCGTAACCGTCGGTACCCAGCACGCGATAGTTTTCGGTCGGCACGAAGGCACGCACCTGATCGGCGAAGGACTTCATGTAGTCGGTCGCAGCGATGGTGGCTTCGGAACCCAGCACCTGAGCGATGTAGGGAACGCGAGCCTCGGCAGTCGGGTGCAGCATGTTCCAGCGATCCGCGTCCTGACCGTCACGAGCCAGCTCGTTGAAGGAGGTGACGCTGAACACGTCGGAGCCGATGCCGTATTCGTTGGCCAGGATCTGGGCGGCGGTGCGCACGTGACCCAGGATGGAACCACAACCCAGCAGCTGTACCTTGGCCTTGGTGCCGGCCACGGTTTCCAGCTTGTAGATACCCTTGCGGATGCCTTCCTCGGCGCCTTCCGGCATGGCCGGCATGGCGTAGTTCTCGTTCAGAGTGGTGATGTAGTAGAACACGTTCTCCGGGTTCTCACCGTACATGCGACGCAGACCGTCCTGTACGATCACCGCTACTTCATAGGCGTAGGACGGGTCGTAGGAGACGCAGTTCGGGATGGTATTGGCCAGGATGTGGCTGTGACCATCTTCGTGCTGCAGACCTTCGCCGTTCAGGGTAGTACGACCGGAGGTTGCACCCAGCAGGAAGCCACGGGCTTGCTGGTCACCGGCTGCCCACGCCATGTCGCCGATCCGCTGGAAGCCGAACATGGAGTAGTAGATGTAGAACGGGATCATCGGGCAGTCGTTGGTGCTGTAAGAGGTCGCAGCAGCCAGCCAAGAGGACATGGCGCCCAGCTCGTTGATACCGTCTTGCAGAACCTGACCCTGCTTGTCTTCCTTGTAGTAGGAGACGATGTCGCGGTCTTGCGGGGTGTACTGCTGACCGTGCGGGCTGTAGATACCGATCTGGCGGAACAGGCCTTCCATACCGAAGGTACGGGCTTCGTCAGCCAGGATCGGCACGATGCGCTTGCCGATGGACTTGTCTTTCAGCATCACGTTCAGGGAACGCACGAACGCCATGGTGGTGGAGATTTCACGCGCCTGTTCACCCAGCAGCGGACCGAAGGCATCCAGCGCCGGGATTTCCAGCTTGGTGGTGCTCTCGCGCAGACGGGTCGGAACATAACCCTTCAGAGCGGCACGACGGGCGTGCAGGTACTTGTGCTCTTCGGTACCCTCTTCGATCTTCAGGTACGGCAGGTTTTCCAGCTGCTCGTCGGTCACCGGCAGGTTGAAACGATCGCGCAGGTGACGCACTGAGCCCAGATCCATCTTCTTGACCTGGTGAGCGATGTTCTTGCCTTCGGCCGCTTCGCCCATGCCATAACCCTTGATGGTCTTGGCCAGGATCACGGTCGGCTTGCCCTTGGTCTGTGCAGCCTTGGAGAAAGCGGCAAACAGTTTGCGAGGATCGTGACCACCGCGGTTCAGGGCGAAGATCTCCTCGTCGGTCATGTCTTTGACCAGCGCGGCGGTTTCCGGGTAACGGTTGAAGAAGTGCTCGCGCACGTAGCCACCATCGCGGGACTTCATGGTCTGGTAGTCACCATCCACGGTCTCGTTCATCAGCTGGATCAGCTTGCCGGAAGTGTCTTTCTTCAGCAGCTCATCCCACTTGCGACCCCAGATAACCTTGGTGACGTCCCAGCCGGCGCCGGCGAACAGGCCTTCCAGCTCGTTGATGACCTTGCCGTTGCCGACCACCGGGCCATCCAGACGCTGCAGGTTGCAGTTCACCACAAACACCAGGTTGTCGAGCTTTTCACGCACGGCAACGGTCAGGGCGCCCTTGGCTTCCGGCTCGTCCATCTCGCCGTCACCCAGGAAGGCGTAAACGGTCTGCTCGGAGCAATCCTTGATGCCACGGTCGGTCAGGTACTTCAGGAAGCGGGCCTGATAGATGGCGGCGATGGGGCCCAGACCCATGGAGACGGTCGGGAACTGCCAGAATTCCGGCATCAGTTTCGGGTGCGGGTAGGAAGGGATACCCTTGCCATCCACTTCCTGACGGAAGTTGTCCAGCTGCTCTTCGGTCAGACGACCTTCGGCGAAGGCACGGGCGTAGATGCCCGGGGAGATGTGACCCTGGAAGTAAACCAGATCGCCACCGTCCTTCTCGTTGCGGGCACGGAAGAAGTGGTTGTAGCAGACTTCGTAGATGGTCGCGGAAGAGGCGAAGGAAGACATGTGACCACCCAGGTCCAGGTCTTTCTTGGAGGCGCGCAGCACGATCATCATGGCGTTCCAGCGGATGATGGCGCGAATGCGACGCTCCATCTCCAGGTCGCCCGGGTAAGCCGGCTCGTCGCTGGACGGGATGGTGTTGATGTAATCGCGATTTGCCTTGGCAGCCACGTCCACACCGCTTGCGCGGGCTTTCTCGGCCAACTGTTCAAGGATGAACTGAGCGCGTTGCGGACCCTCTTCACGCAGCAGGGATTCCAGAGAGGCAAGCCACTCCAGCGTTTCTATCGGGTCCACATCGTTCTTCAGGATATCAGACATGGCTGGTTCCTATTATGTTGTGATTGCACGGCATTGCACGGCGAAGGGCGCAAGCATTCGACAATAAAGCCTTGTGGGATTAGTTTTCCTGCTGACGGATCCGACGCATGGATCGCTGGATCCGGCTGTCTTCCCTCTGCATATCCAACAAGGTGTCCTCGATAAAGGCCAGGTGCTCATGACAAGCTGCCCTGGCCCGCTCCGGAGCCCCCGACAGGATAGCCTCGATCAGATGCGCGCGATGGCGACGGATCTTGGCGACCACTCCCGGACGGCGATTCAGAATTTCGTTATTGCGTAAAATGTTCTGCTCAAGCATGGGGCCCATGGCCCGCAGCAGATGCAGCAGCACCACGTTGTGGGACGCCTCGGCCACCGCCAGATAGAACTGGGTGACGGCAGCGGATTCGGCTACCAGCGAGCCTTGCTGGCCAGCCTCCTCGATGGCGGACTGCACCTGACGGATCCGCTCGAAATCGGCTTCCGTTCCCCGCAATGCAGCATAGTAGGCACAGATGCCTTCCAGCGCGTGGCGAAACTCCAGCAGGTCGTACTGGGCTTCCGGGTGGGTGCTGAGCAGCTCGAACAGGGGATCGGCGATCCCTTTGCTCAAGGCATTCTGTACGTAAGTGCCGCCGCCCTGACGGCGATACAAGAGTCCTCTTGCCTCGAGGCGCTGGATGGCTTCGCGCAGCGAAGGGCGCGAAACCTGAAACTGGATGGCCAGTTCCCGCTCGGGCGGCAACTTCTGGCCCGGCTGCAAACTGCCTTCCAGAATCATCTGTTCCAGCTCGGCGACAATGGCGTCGGCCAACTTGGGTTGAGTAATCTTGAGATAGGGCATGAGGCTGCTTTGTTAAATTGGTATTACCAATTTCATGAATGGGGCGAAAATTAGCAGAGGGCATGGGAAAAGTCCACCCAAAAGATGATCTGAATCAAGAATCAACCTTGCCACTTAAGGGGTAAATAGAGGGATTTATGATTTGGCTCATAGAAATTGGTCAGACCAATATTTTTGACACGACTCACAGGCAACATTTGATCAACAGCGAATAAAAATGGCCTGCCATAGAGT